>CAZEJZ010000033.1:0-13698 GCA_964512415.1 uncultured Opitutaceae bacterium | reverse complement strand
GCGCCGTCGCTCGCGGAACTGTACCAGCCGCAGACGACCAGCATCGTGTTCAACTTGGCCGATCCGCTCCGCGCCGGGCGCCCGGGCTCGAACGCGAACGACACGAACACGGGTCAGCGCCAGCTGGTGTCCGGCGGCAACCCGATCCTGAAGCCCGAGACGTCGACCTCGTACAATTACGGTGTCTACGTGGAGCCCAAGTTCGTCCCGGGTCTCTCGCTCAGCGCCGACTACTTCCGGATCGAGATGGAGGACCGCATCGGTCCGCCCGCCAGCGCCGCGATCATCCTCGCCAATCCGTCGCTCTTCCCCGGCTTCGTGGACCGCGCAACTCCGACCGCCAGCGACGTCGCGAACAACCTCCCCGGCACGCTGATCCGCATCCGCACCGTCCTCGGCAACTTCGGCACCGCCAGCACCGAGGGTCTCGATCTCGCCATCGAATACCGTCTCGCCACGACTCGCTTCGGCCGGTTCACCGCGCGTGCCGCGGCCTCAAAGGTCTTCGAGACCGTCATCCGCTCCCGCCCCGACCTGCCGGCAGTCGATGTGGTCGGCACCTACGAGGTGCCGGACGTTCGCGGCAGCGGTAGCTTGGCGTGGTCGCGCGGCAAGCTCGGTGCATCGGTCACCGTGGACTACATCGGCGACTTCACCGACACCGCGCCGAGCACGAGGCAGGTGACGAAACAGACGATCACGGGCGCGCAGCTCTCCTACGCGTTTCCTTGGGACACGAAGGTGACGTTGGGTGTGAACAATCTGTTCGACCAGGAGCCGCCGCTCACCGCCGGCTCCACGGGCTACGCCGAACGCACCAGCTACTTCCTGCCGCGTTTCGTGTACCTCGAGGTCACCAAGAAGTTCTGATCGGTTCGGATGATGCGGCGGGTCGGTCGGAAGTGCTGATCCGCGGGACGGGGCGACGGCGCCTCGGTTCGCGCTCCGCCCGCCGCTGCATCCGTTTCCAATTCCCCAAGCGCCGGCAAGGTTGCGTTTGCGACCGGCCGGCGCTTTTTCTTTCCCACCCCGTTCGATCATGACCTTCTCGCTGCGCCCGTGTCTCGCGCCCTTCCACCGCGCCTTCGTCTGTGCCTGCGTGTGGCTCGTGACGGTCTCCAGTGCCCGCGCGGCGGCTGCTTCGGATGCGGGGACCGTGCCAGTCGACCTGCTGATCACGAACGGACTCGTCTTTCCGATGGATGCGTCGCGGGCGACGATCGCCGACGGCTTCGTGGCGATCGGCGGCGGGCGGATCATCGCGGTCGGGCCCGCCGCGGAGAGTGCGCGTTACCGGGCGGCCAAGACGATCGACGCGCGCGGCGGGATCGTGATGCCGGGCATGATTAACACGCACACCCATGCCGCGATGACGGTGTTTCGCGGTCTGGGTGACGATGTCGCCGACCGGCTGCGGCGCTTCATCTGGCCGCTGGAGGCGCGGGTCGTCGACGCGGAGCTCGTCTATTGGGGTTCGCTGCACGGGATGATCGAAATGATCGAGGGTGGCGTGACCTCGCTGGTCGACAGCTACCCGTTTCCGGAATCGACGACGCGAGCGGCGCAGAAGCTGGGGATGCGGGCGTTCATCGCCTACCCGATGAAGGACGACTTCGCGCCATTCCGGGCGTACGTCGAGAGCCTGCGCGGCGATCCGCTCATCACGCCGGTGGTGGGGCTGCATTCGCCTTATGCCGAGACGCCGGAACGCATCCGTGCGGCCGCGAAGCTCGCGGACGAGTTGGGTCTGCTCTCGACCATGCACGTCGCGGAGATGGATTTCGAGCTCAAGGAACTCCGGGAGAAACACCAGCAGACGCCGATCGAGTACCTCGATTCGCTCGGACTGCTCGGTCCCCGGTTCATTGCGGCGCATGCCATCTTCCTCACGGATTCGGACATCGCGTTGCTCGCGCAGCGCGACGTCGCGGTCGCGCACAACATGGTGGCCAACATCAAGTCGGCCAAGGGCGTTGCCCCCGTGTTGAAGCTACGCGCGGCCGGCGTGCGGGTGGGGCTCGGTACGGATGGCCCAATGAGCGGCAACACCCTCGATTTGATCGGGCAGCTCGGGTACGTCGCGAAGCTCCACAAGCTCGACAACAAGGACCGCACCGTCATGCCGGCGATGGACGTGGTCGAGATGGCCACCCTGGGCGGAGCCCGGACGCTCCGCCGCGAGACGCAGCTGGGATCGCTGGAGCCGGGCAAGCTCGCGGACGTCGTCATCGTCGACACCGAGTCGACCGCGATGGTGCCGCTTTACGACGTCGCCACGAATCTCGTGTATTCTGCGAGTCCGCGGGACGTGCGGACGACGATCATTCAGGGTCGGGTCGTGATGGAGGACCGCCGTGTGCTCACCGTCGACCCTGCGGTCGTAAGAACCAAGGTCCGCGAAATCATGCAGCGCGTGCGCGTCGTGGTCCCGGACATCAAGTGACCCGGCATCGCCTTCTCTCCGACGAAGGCGGTGAGTGATGGCATGGGCTTTGCCGGAGGGGGAGAGGCAAGCCGACTTTCCTGTGCCACTCCTCCCGGTTGGGGCTGCAGGTCCGGGTTCGCGCGTGCGGGGAGTCACCCGTCCACCGCGATTTCCACCGTGCGCCCGTGCGTGGAGCGGCCGCGGCCGCTACCCCAGTCACCGAGATCATAGGCGAAGAATATGTGATTGTCCTGCGGCATCTCCTCGATCGCGGTGTAATGGGTGGTGAGCACACCCGATGTCATCCGCACGACGTGGCTCCACGTCGCTCCGTGATCCAGGCTGATGGCCAGGTAATTGCCGTTCCAAGGGTGCTCGGCCCGGGGCCAGCACGCGCGGGGTGGAATCCGGACTCCAAACGACGCGACGAGCACGCCACTCCTCAGCTCCAGCAGGTCCGGGTCCACCACTGCCCCGATCAGTTCAACCGGATTGTCCGTGATCAACCGGCCGTGCTTGTCCCTGACCCCGCGGAACATCTCCGCCCACTTTTCCGTTCGATACACGTCCAGGTCCGCATACACCCGCGGATACGCTGGTTTCCAGGTCCGCCCCTCGTCGTCCGAGATCGTCTCCCGCTGCTCCCGCCCGGTTCTCATCTGGCAGATCAATCGTCCCTCGTGTGGGCCGTGGTTGATCCGAGCGATGACTGCTTCCCCGAACCCTTCGGTGCCGACCGTGCGATCGGCTGCCACCGTTGAAACCATGGTCCAATGCCGGCCCCGGTTGGTCGAGCGCACGAGCACGACCCGTGTTTTGTGCATCGTCGGCATGTATCCCGTCGGTTCGGTATCGCCCTTGAACCAACCGTAGATCGTGGTGAGTAAGTCCCCGTTCGGCAGTTCCAGGATCCGCCGGTGCAGGCGCAGTGCGGCGTGGGGAGTGCCGCCATCGTCGGTTGATCCATGGAAATTCACTCCGGGCAGATCGAAGGTGATCTTGACCGGACCCTGCAGGGTGCGCCAGTCGTCGGTTGAGTGGTAGAGGTGGCCCTCACCGGCCCCGTCGCGCTCTCCCGGCGTGACAAAGGTGTCGAGTGCCAGGATCGATCCGTCCCGCAGTTGGACCGCTCCCCCCTCCATGTTGAGTCCGTTGTCGCCCGGCTGGAGTGGGAGGCGTGTCCAGGTTACGCCTTGATCCCGCGAAATGACGGTCTCCATCGCGCTGTGATAGACGATCCGCTTGCTCGGGAACGGTTTCACGGGCAGCTGCGATTGTACCACGATCGCGCCGGTGCGCGTGATCACCATGCTGGGCTGCAGTCCACCTTCAATCACGCGGCGTTCACCGCCGAACGTCAGTCGCACGCGAGGGTCGGCCACCAGGGTTTCAGGCGCGTTAGGGAGGGTCGGAGCCACGGGAGGGAGCGTCTGGAAGATCCGGGCCGCTTCTTCACCGATGCGGAAGTGGCCGGGCGGCGTGAGATGAATGCCGTCGGCGTGGCGGTATTCGGCGCGAATCTGTCGCGGATCCGCCGGGTCGCAGACCAGCGCATGACGGTCCACCACCGGCCGACCTGATTCACGGATCAGGCGGTTAAGCCGTGCGAGCTCTGCCTCATGCGCCGGAGAGGGAAGCGGGCGTGGCGGCACGGTGGAGAACACCGCTGTCCCTCCCCAGGTGACCAGCTCCGCCTGGCGCTGCATGTTCTGGAAAATCACGTCCGCCGAAAGGCCCGCACCAATGTCGTTGGTGCCCCCTTCGATCCAAACGATCTCGGGGCGGAACGGGGCGATTTCGTAGGGAAACCGTCCGAGGTCGAGCGCGGTGGTTGAGCCGCCGCTGCCGGTATTGAAGATGCGATCTTGGCCAATGGCTCGGGTCGCCACCGCGACATAACTCTCCGACTCGGGCTCCCGGTCCGAACCCGCGGTGATTGAGTCGCCGATCGCGGCCAGGCGGCAGTGGCTTGCCGGAGCCACTGCGGTCACGGTCCAGTCAAACACCGCCAGGTCTCCGCCCGTGGCCTGTGCGTTGGGCCGAAGGCCAAAACCGGGGCGACCGGGAATGAACCGGTAGCGGTCGGAAACGCTGAGCTCCAACGCTCCGCCGGGCAACTCCGCGCCGGTCAAACGCGCATACACCCCCTTCTCGAAAAGGAGGACGGTCAGGGTGTAAACTGCATCGGCCGACATGGTGAATGCCGGCCGCTCGCGATCGCCGGCCAGGACGGTGTCACCGTTGAGCAGAAGGATGTAGAACCGGCCGTCCTCGACCCGGATGCGCAGGGGCAGGTCATCCGAGGTCGTGCCGCGACAGAGACGCATCTCCACCAGTCCGTGCGCGCCGCGTGCCACGCCCGTCTGCGTGCTGCGGAACGACAGCTGCGCCAGCTGTGAGCGGTTGCCCAGCACGGGAAGATCGCGGAGCACCGCGTAGGTGTAGGCGTCCGCGATGCCTCCTTTCACCGTCCATCCTCCCGCCCGCCGACCGCAGTTCGCGGGATCGGCGAGCGTCGTGTGGACGAGGAGGGGCACGGGATACAATGAACGTTCCGTGAGATCATCCTTCACGTATCGCACGCCCTTCTCCTCGGCCGTGACCAGTAGCTTTCTCAGCTCTTCGAGCCTTGACGGTCCCGGTTGGCCCGAGGCGTCGGGAGCGGCCGACGCCAGCGCAGGCCAGTGCAGAATGAAAGCCATCAAGCCGCAAAGGACGAAGGACGTTTTCATGCAAAGCGGAGTATTCGCCGGAGGTCGGTGCAGATTTCGAGATGACACATGAGACTGCAGGCGGGGGATAAATGCGATGCTGGCAGGGGTGATCGGACGGTCTATCTCGATTCCGACCTAGATCTTGTCGTACCCGCCGCGCGACTGCGCGAGCAGGAAGTGTATTCCGTCCTCTAAAGCCTCCGAAAGCGGCGTGCGCTTATCGCCTGGCGTGAGTCGTCACGAGGCCGCCCGTGCGGCTGAAATTACCGTTGGGTTCGTGATGGCACTAGGAGAGGCACTTATGGAGTTGCGACGTTCACTTGGACGGTGCGGCCATAGGTTGAACGGCCCTGACCGCTGCGCCAGTCGCCGAGATCGTAGGCAAAGTAGATCTGGTTGTCCTGCGGCGTTTCTTCGATCGCGGTGTAGTGCGTCGTCAGGACCCCGGAGGTCATCTGCACGACATGACTCCAGGTTTCTCCGTGGTCGAGGCTGACAGCGAGATAGCTTCCGTTCCAGGGATGCTCTGCCCGCGGCCAGTTGGCGCGCGGCGGCACGCGCAGCCCGAAGGTCGCGACCAGCACTCCGCTGCGCAGCTCCAGTAAATCCGGATCGACCATCGCTCCGACAAGTTCGATCGGATTTCCCGCGATCGGGTTACCGCGCTTGTCCTTTGCGTCGAGGAACATCTTCTCCCACTTTTCCGTGCGATAGACATCGCGATCCGCGTAGACTCGCGGATAGGCCGGCGTCCAAGTGCGTCCCTCGTCGTCCGAGGTCGCCTCGCGTTGCTCGCGCCCGGTGCGCATCTGGCAGATCAGCCGGCCAGTCCACGGACCGGAGTTGATGCGGACCAGCACCGCTTCGTTAAAACCCTCCGTCCCGACCGTGGGATCAGCCGCCACCGTGGAAACCAGATTCCAATGCCGGCCGCGATCGGTCGAACGCATGAGCACGACGCGTGTCTTCTTCATCGTGGGCATATACCCCGCCGGTTCGTTGTCTCCTTCGAACCAGCCGTAAAGCGTGGTTAGCAGGTCACCGTTGTTCAGTTCGATGATCCGGCGGTGAAACCGCACGGCGTTGTGGGGCCGCCCCATGTCGTCCTTCGACGACAGGAAATCGACACCGGGGAGATTTACCGTGATTTTCTCCGGTCCCTGTAAGGTCTGCCAGTCATCCTTCGAAACGTAGCGTTCACCCATTCCTTCGCCCGGTTTTCCGCCGGGGACCACGTACGTATCCAGCGCGAGCAGCGAGCCATCGCGCAGTTGAATGGCGCCCCCTTCCATGTTGACGCCATTTTTCTCGGCCGGCAGCGGAATCCTCGTCCAAGTTTGGCCGCCGTCCCTTGAAATCACCGTACCCATAGCCCAGTGGGAGGACTGTCGTTCGACTTTATGAGGGTGCTCCGGTAACTGCGACTGTACCACGATGGCACCGGTCCGGGTGATCACCATCGACGGTTGAAGTCCGCCTTGGATCACCACGTGCTCGGGCCCGGCGATCACCTCGACCCGGGGATCGGCAAGGATCACCTGCGGGTGGTTATTGGCGTCGACCAACAGCTTGGGCGGAGCGTAGGGATCAATCTCCCCCGGCCGCCTCGCGGTCGCCGCCGGAAGCGAAGTCCATCCCACGATCAGAGCGAAGAGTGGCAGTAACAGGCGGAAAAATTTCATAGGAGGAAGGCTCACCATCACGCTTTCGCAGAAAAAGGTGAGGGAATCGGAATACCATTTTCCGGTCGTCGGTCAGCATAAAGCACTAAGCGTGAAGGTGTCGATTCGGTGTAGCGGCAGCCACAGTTCGGTTGCCGTTCACGATCGCGAGACCGTCGAGGCTGGTTTTTTCGCAGTCCGTCGGAACTTCGGGTAACCTCAGGCATGACCAGCCGTCTACGAGAGCGCACTCAGAACTTTTTACGGCGGCCTCCCTTTCTGGCAGCTCGTGTGAAAGTCGGTTGCGCCACTAGCGTAAACCGTTCGAAATCTTCCTTCGTACACGTCATGGGCTGTTCCTTGGATTCACGAGGTGTCGGTACTTATATCCATCGATTTAATCTAAGAATGCGCTGCCCTCTGGCCGGGGGCGAATTGTCGACGTCGTGATCGGTGCTCCTACCCACACAATTCTGGATCCCGCAATGCAAACATCCCCCTTACTGCGCCGCTCGCTGCTCGCGGCGTGTATCGCGCCACTCTTTATGACAAGCGCTGCCGCGCAGCACGCCTACTTGGTCAACATCGCAACCCGTGCCCCCGTAGGCGGAGTGGCCGGCGGCCCTATTCCTGGCTTCGTCCTTGCCGGAACTGGATTGAAGCCGGTGCTCGTGCGGGCTGCCGGGCCCGCGCTAAACGCGTTCGGCGTGGCTGGTGCACTCGCCGACCCTCGCGTTGAACTCTTCTCGGGCTCCATAAAGCTGGCGGAAAATGATAACTGGGAGCCATCTGCGTCAGTCGCCATGGCGCAGGTTGGCGCGTTCGCCTTCACCGCTGGGAGCCGAGACGCTGCGCTGCTGTCCTCCCTCCAGCCCGGAGGTTACTCCGCGCCAGTCTTCGCCTCCGACTCCGGATCAGGCGTCTCGCTCGTTGAGGTCTACGACGGTGCGCCGGGTGTGGCCCCGGCGATCATCAACGCCTCCACCCGCGCCTTCGTCGGAACGGGGGACAGCGTGTTGATTCCAGGCTTTGTTGTCGGTGGCTCAGGCACGATGCGATTGCTAATCCGAGCAGTGGGTCCGACCCTCGCCGGTTTTGGTGTTCAAGGCGCGCTGACTGACCCCACCATTTCATTGTACCGTGATGGACGGGTGTTGTGGACCAATGATAACTGGTCCGCTTCGGATCAGGCGACAGAACTTGCTAACACTGCGGCAGCAGTTGGGGCGTTTAATCTCACTACGGGCAGCCGGGACGCCGCAATGCTCGTAACGGTCACGCCTGGCGCCTACTCTGCGGTGGTTTCCGGCGTCGGTGGCAGCTCAGGCACCGCGTTGGTGGAGCTTTACGTGGTACCGAATGCAGTGACGACGCTGAAGGAGGGAGAGTGGAGCGCGCGCGCGAATCTGCTGGAGGCGAATTCCGAGATGTCGGTGGCGGAACTCGATGGCAAAATCTATATTTTCGGCGGCTATCCAGCCACGCGCGTGAGTGTTCCTACCGTACAAGTCTACGACTCTACAACGGATGCTTGGTCACTAGGGTCCCCACTACCGGCTGCGCTCAATCATACCGTCTCAGCTGCGGTCGACGGTCGGCTTTATGTGATTGGCGGCCAGCCTTCCGCGGGTGGGAGTGGTCCCTGGGTGAACTCGGTCTACGAGTACGATCCTGCGCGCCGAACCTGGGCCACCCGCGCCCCGATGCCAACCGCTCGAGGCGGCGGCGCGGGCGGCGTGATCGACGGCAAGATCTACGTGGCCGGCGGACGTCCTCCCCGCGGTAACGACTTCGCGGTCTACGATCCGGCCGCGAACACGTGGCGTACTCTGCCCGATCTGCCTTCGCAGCGTAACCACGTCGGCGCCGTCGCATTGGGCGGCAAGCTCTATGTCATGGGGGGGCGGTTAGAGGCGGGATTCGAAAGCGCGATGACCTCCGTAGTGGAGGTTTACGATCCGGCGACAAACCTTTGGACGGTGCGCGCGCCGATGCTCCGGGCCAGAGGGGGGCTGAACGCGGTGGTGGCGCATGGCTACATCCACGCCTTCGGAGGAGAGGGCGCCAAAGATACGCCGTCCGGCGTCTTTGCCGATCATGATGTCTACGACCCGGCACGCGATGCGTGGATCAAACTTCCTCCCATGCCGATGCCCGTGCACGGTGTGACCGGTTGCTCCTTCATCAATGGACTGATTCATCTCACCGGCGGAGGCGTTTCTGAGGGTGGGGCTACCGGCGGTTTTCAGCATCAGGTCTTCCGCCCCGCGACGGTTTACCGCTAAATGGGCATGCAAGCCCAGAAGACGTGTGGCCCTGCGCAAACCGTGGCTTCGCAGTTCCACTGCGAGGGAACCCGATTTAACTGGGGTTGGCCAGGCGGGGTTTCGGACACTGACCGGTCGAGCACGCAGTCACCTGGCGCGCCGCGATTGCAGGACCCGGAAGTGTCTCTTGCGCGATGAAGCGCTTGTCGTTGGCCAGATGGGGGAGGCGGATTTCCTGTTCCGGGCCCGGAGCCTGGCCCACCTACGTGGCTCGCAGGTTGAGGGTGTTCTCGCGGCCCCACGGTTACCGGATGCGTTTCGGGGCATCACGCCCACAGCACTGTCTTCGTATCGAGTGGCCGCGAACCCGTGATTAGCTGCGATCTACAGACACCAGAGCATGTGGCACCTCGACACGGAGGCGACGGCGCAGTCCGAAAAATTCGGTTTGGTGCCCAGAGTGGGGGTCGAACCCACAAGCGGTTAGGCACAGGCTCCGTTGCTCCAGCTACAATCGACACCGTGAGCACGATAGCGAGGTGCTCTAACCTCTTCAGATCGACTGACCTCTCTCACTGTTTTCCCAGTGGATGAGGAGCCATTGACCTCACTAGCTCTCGGATAAGCGACGCTTAAGGCCGTGGTACCCAGCAGGGAACCAGTGGCTGTTTGCTGCTTGAGAGCGACAATCGTGGTGTGGCTAGGGCCGCACTCTTCACCACGATTCAAAATCCAGTAGCCGATCGGTCAAAATCCAGTTTCCTATCGAACATGCGATACATGACCCGTCACTCTGTGTGGGCGCTGCTGCTTGCGCTCTGCTTCCTCGCCTCGGTTCCCGGATGCGCGTCGCTCCGCAGCCAGCAGCAAGCGCCCGACCCCGCCATGGCGGAGGTCCAGATGCTCAACGGACTGCTGGTGAGCTACGTGACGGCGATGGCCGAGGGGGAGCCGGCGAAGGCGCGGGAAACCGCGGAGCAGTTGCTTGCGAGGGAGCCTGCGCCATGGGCGCAGTTCATGCTGGCCGCGGCGTGGGCAGCCGAGGGAAATCGCGACGAGGCGTTGCGCTTGCTGTCCGTTGCGATCGAGTCGTTTGGCCGCGACCCAGTAGGAGCCGGTCCAATGGCGATCGACTACGCAACCAGCTTGGGGTCTGTAGACGGCTCGAGGTGGGACAGTCTGCGCTCGGATCCGCGCTTCCCGACCTTGGTGGCCCGGGCGAAGGCCGTCGCGTGGCGGCCCGAGCCGCTGGCATTCGACGCGAGTCCAGCCGAGGAACCGGTTCGCATGAAGCGCCCGGCGATCGACTCGGAGCCCCTTCGCGCGCTGCGGGAGGCGTACGGGCTTGGCGCGGTGGTCGCGGGCGCGGCCGACGACCTCGATCGAGTGCGGCGCATGAGCCGCTGGGTGCACGCGCGGACCTCGCACCAGGGCTGGAACGGAGAGCTGCCGAGCGATGCACTTGGGCTGCTGCAGATCGCCGAGAAGGGCGGCCAGTGGCGCTGCGTCGAGTATGGCATCGTCATGGCAGAGTGTCTGAACGCCGTGGGCATCCCCTCAAGGACGGTTGGCGCACGAGTCCGCAACGTCGAGACCGAGCTGTTCGGCGCCGGGCATGTCTTCGTTGAGGCGTGGCTCGATGATCGCCAGCGCTGGGTCTTCATCGACGCGCAGATGGACATCGTGGGCGTCGGATCGGACGGCACTCCGATGAACTCGGTCGAGCTCCGAGACTCTCTCTCGCAACCCAATCCGCCGATTGCCTATCCCCCGGCACTCGCGCTTTGCCTCTACTACTTCGATTCCAACTTCGATGCGGCCGACGGCAAGCGCACCAGCATCATGCTCGGCCCCATCGGCTCGAAGGTGCCGACGAAGTTCCAGCGTGTTCATCCCTCCCCCGCGCCGGATCGATTCACGCATCGTGTCGCGGACTTCTATGCGCCGCCGACACCGTGAGCCTTGTTTCGCATCCGTCGACACGGGCTGGGTGTGATTAGGCCGCGTTGAGTTCAAAGAACAGAAACCCGTTCCAGTGCTTGCCCGTAATCGCCTTTGCGACCGCGCTCAGCGAGCGGTAGCGGTGCCTGCCGAGCATGAAGCCGTCGGCCGGGACGGTCACGCGGTAGTCGCGATCACCGAAGTGTCGGACGAGCACGGTGCCGGCCGGCGGGATCCGTGGGTCGCGGGCTCTTTCTACGGGCAGGGTCTGGAGGTAGCGCGCGAAAGCCTCCTCGCAGCTGAGATCCGACGCCACCGCCTGGGTCATTGCGACCTCATCGCTATGCGCCTCGCGGCAGCATTTCCGGCCGCCTCACTAACCCCATCGACCCGCTAACTCCGTCACGCTGATGGAATCAGACCAGATTGAAATTGGTGCCCAAGGGGGGACTCGAACCCCCATGCGGTTTGTGAACTCGGTAACGCCGGCTTACTCGTAGCTGCCTGCGAGCCCTTCGCTTTCCCGGTCACCTCGCTAAACCCTTCATTCGGATCGAGTCTGTGCTTGCGGAAGGCTGGTGCCCAGAGTGGGGGTCGAACCCACAAGCCTTTAGAGGGCGGTGGATTTTGAGTCCACTGCGTCTGCCAATTCCGCCATCTGGGCGCTGCTCGGTCACCGTAGGCCGGGCGCGGACCGTGTAAATCCTTTTTCCCGGGAGGATCGGGTTTGATTTCCCCCGGCGGTCGCACTCGCGCAGGCCTTTGGGGGCACGGGTTTCGGGCGGTGATGCCGACCCTTTGGACAGTTTGTATCCGCATTCCGTGTTCTGGGTTGCCCGCCCTCGTCCGCTCTGCCTGTATTGAGTCATGCAGCCGTCCGAAGAGCCTCTCCGTCGGAGTCGCGCCATCGTCGAACAGCTGAAGCGTTCCAAGATTTACCGGGACTACGAGCAGGCGTTCCGGGACACGACGGGGCTCCCGATCAACCTGCGTCCGCTCGAGTCGTTTGATCTGCCGTTCCAGTCGGACCCCAATCAAAATCCGTTCTGCGCTCTGATGGCGAAGACGAACCACACCTGCGCCGCCTGCCTGCAGTTGCAGCGCAAGGTGGAGGAGCAGGCGAAGATGGAGCCGAAGACCCTGAAGTGCTTCGCCGGGCTGTGTGACTCCGCTGTGCCGATCCGAGTGGGCGAGAACCTGGTGGCGTTCCTGCAGACGGGGCAGATCCTGCTCCACCAGCCAACGCAGGAGCAGTTCGCGAAGACCACGCGCCAGTTGCTCAAGTTCGGCACCGACACCGACCTGAAGCGGCTTGAGGAGGCCTTCTTCCAAAGCCGGGTGCTCAACAAGCGGCAGTACGACTCGATCCTCCGGCTGCTCACGATTTTCGCCCAGCACCTTTCCACGCTGAGCAACCAACTCGCCGTCAAGGAGGAGCACAGCGAGGCCCCGATGATCAGTCGGGCCCGGGTGCTGATCGCCGATCGCCACGCCGAGGACCTTTCCCTCGAGACCGTCGCCAAGGCGGTCAACACGAGCGCGTTCTACTTCTGCAAGATGTTCAAGAAGGCGACGGGGCTCACGTTTACGGACTACCTCGCCCGGGTGCGCGTCGAGAAGGTGCGCAATCTGCTGCTCAACCCGCACAAACGCATCAGCGAGGCGGCGTTCGAGGCCGGCTTCCAGTCTCTCTCGCAGTTCAACCGAGTCTTCCGCCGGATCGCGGGCGAATCGCCGACGTCCTACCGCGACCGATTGCACGGCGCGAACGCGGCGGCGACGGGCTGAGCGCGCGCGGAGTCCAGGGACCGCGAGGACGGGGCGCGGAACCGGCGGCGTCGTGACTACGTGAAGAGCGGAGCGGCGAGCGTGGAGGGCCCGGTGTTGCCGGCGGTGGCGGTCGGGCGCTCGGCGCGGGACGGAGAGCGGTTTCGCTGGCGGCACACGGCGCAAAACGTCGAGATCTCGCGTTCGGCGACCTGACGCAGCGCGCGACGGGCCTCCGTGGCGAACGCATCGCGCGCCAACGCCCATTCCGCGGGGACGCCGGCATCTCCGGCGCTTGGCGCGAACAGGGTCGCGAGCGCTTCGTCCAGCGCCGTCTCCGCCGATCGGAAGTAACAGAGCAAGGGATTCATGCCGCAGGGGCAGGGCTCCGACTTTGCCGCGGCGGCGCCGACTCCGGTGCTGCGCCGGCGCCGCGCGTTGGGGCGTCGGAGCGTCGATTCCCACTCCTCCAGCGTCCAATCCATCATCAGCACCAGCACATCGGGATTGCCAAGGGCGTTGGGAGACGGGTGCGCACGAAGCAGGCTCTCCCACCTGGCGAGCAGGGTGGGGCGCTGGACTCGCAGCGCGCGCAGGAGGGCCTCGTGCATGGGCGAAAGTATGGCAGACGTGATGTCACCTGACTGCGCGTGGGTTGCCGAAGCGTCCGCATCTTTTGAGAGGCGGAAAACGGACCACAGCAAAATATGCACAGGCCTCGCCAAGGTGCGAGGAGCACGGGAAGGGCCGCTCGGCTAGTGTGGCCAAAACGCCCTCCCGGCGCGTCTCCCTCGTCCCGCCTCACCGAACCGCTCGCCTCCTCCCTCACTCCCATGGCCGTCATTCCACTCACCCTCACGATCAGCCTCTGCCTCGTCGCGACGTTCGTCCTTTTCTTCCTGCGCGAGAGCGCCCACCGCGCC
>CAZEJZ010000032.1:0-13907 GCA_964512415.1 uncultured Opitutaceae bacterium | reverse complement strand
GAGCCCACCGGCGCCTTGCTCTCCCGCCGCCGACGCCCGCTGCCGACCGCCATGTCCGACGCCGACGCCCGCCGCGCCTACTGGGCCGAACAACTCGAGGCTGCCCGCGATTTCATGCTCCGCGCGGCCCGGCAACCGGTCGCTGAATGCGGGGAACCGCTGGTCGACCTGCCGAAGGCGGCCCGGGACGCGGGCGTGCGGGTCACCTTCTCCGATCGTCCCCACGTGCTCGGCCTGCCCCGGCTCCCCTCGCTGCGCACCGGCCTCGTTCCCGGCTTCCTCGCCGCCGCCGAAGCCCTCAACCGCCGCGGCTGGATCCTGCACGTCGAGGACGGCTACCGCACGCGTGAGATGCAGCGGCACCTCGGCCGGCATCCGGCGGTCTTCGATGCAATCCTCCGGACCCTTCGTTGGGAGCTGGACGGCGAACTGCCGACACCCGACTTCTTCCTGCGCCGCAGCATGGCGCTGGTCGCCCTCCGGCCGAAGGTCGGCACCCACATGTCGGCCAGCGCAATCGATCTCTCCGTCTTCCGCGCCGACGACGGCCGCGAAGTCGACCGCGGCGCGCCCTATCTGGAGATGTCGGAGCTCACGCCAATGGACTCGCCGTTCGTGTCGCCGGAGGCGCGGCGGAACCGGCGCGAGATCACCGCGGTGATGCGGGAGCACGGCTTCTTCGAGTATCCGTATGAGTTCTGGCACTACAACGGCGGCGACGTCTACGAGGCCGTCCTGCGCGGTTCGCCCGCACCCGCGCGCTACGGCGCGGTCGACTGGGACCCCGTCGACGGCCGCGTCACCCCGACCGCCGACCCCGAGGAGCCACTGAACTCCGCCGCCGACATGGGCGCCGAGATCGAGCGGGCCCTGCAGCGGCTGCCGAAGTAGCCGAAGGACCGCTGGAGTGAGCCACGAAGCAGCCCGATCGGCGAGCCGCTGCGCCCCACGGCGGAAGCTTGCCTCAACCGGCGGCCCAAGCTCATAACCATGGCTCCGTTCCTCCTTTAGCACCCTCACCTCGAGAGGCCCAGCCACGTGCACACGGTCATCCCTCCCCGTTCGCTTTTCCCGGACCAGCGGATCCACCGCCCGCACTCCGGCGCGGCTGACGGTGAGCCTGCGACGGCGGTCACGACGAAGCGTTGGCCTGCCGCCGCTGGCTCGCGGCAGACTGGCTGAGGCTGACGGCCGGATCACCCGTTTCCACCATCCGATCCCTTTCCATGGAATTCCTGATCTCCCGCTACTCCGACGGCCTCGTGATCGAGCAGGGCGACTCCGTCCGTCTCGCTCCTGCCGACTGGACCCTCGACCAACTCTTCGCGTCCGATGCGCCGGTGACGCAGGTCGCGGAGGTCCTCGCGCGTTCGCGGGACATCGCGCCCCGCTCCGCCGCCCCGCTCGCCCCGGTCGGCCAGCAGGAGATTTGGGCGGCCGGCGTGACCTACCTGCGCAGCCGCACCGCTCGCATGGAGGAATCGAAGGACGCCGGCGGCGGATCGTTCTACGACAAGGTCTACCACGCCCCGCGCCCGGAACTCTTCTTCAAGGCGACCCCGCCCCGCGTGGCTGCCCCCGGAACCCCTGTACGCATCCGCAGCGACTCGCGCTGGAATGTCCCGGAGCCCGAACTCACGCTCGCGCTGAACCACCGCGGGGCGATCTTCGGCTACACGATCGGCAACGACATGAGCTCGCGCGACATCGAGGGCGAGAATCCCCTCTATCTTCCGCAGGCCAAGGTCTACGACCGCTCCGCCGCCCTCGGGCCGCGGCTCCTGGTCCGCGACACGCCCCTGCCCGCGACCACCGAGATTGCCCTCGAGATCCGGCGCGGCGGCGCGACGGTCTTCGCCGGACGGACCGCGATCAGCCAGATCAAGCGCCGCTTCGACGAGCTCGCGGAGTACCTCTTCCGCGACAACGTTTTCCCGCACGGTTGCTACCTCATGACCGGGACCGGCGTCGTCCCGCCCGACGCCTTCACGCTGCAGGGCGGCGACGAGATCCGCATCACCATCGAGCCCATCGGCACGCTGATCAATCCGGTCGGCTGAGCCGGCACCGATTCTCCGCTCCCTCCGGCCGTCCCCCTCCTTCCCGCCATGGCTCTCTCCGGACTCCACCGCATCGCCGGTCAGGCGCGCGCCGCCGCCGCCACGACGTTTCACGGCGTCGACGCGGCCACGCAGGCGCCCCTCGAACCGGGCTACCCGGAGGCGACGTCCGAGGAAATTCACTCCGCTCTGCGCGAGGCGGCGTGCGCCTTCGAGGTCCTTGCCCTTTCGGACGGAGAGACCCGCGCCGCGCTGCTGGAAACGATCGCCCGGGAGATCGAGGCGCTCGGAGAACCCCTGCTCGCCCGCGCCCACGCCGAGACCGGGCTGCCGCTGGCCCGCCTCACCGGTGAACGCGGCCGCACCTGCGCACAGCTCCGCCTCTTTGCCCAGGTCGCACGGGAGGGATCGTGGGTCGATGCGCGCATCGATCCGGCGCTGCCGCAGCGCCAGCCGCTGCCCCGACCCGACCTGCGCCGGATGCTGCAGCCGATCGGTCCGGTCGTAGTCTTCGGCGCGAGCAACTTTCCCCTCGCGTTCTCCGTCGCCGGCGGCGACACCGCCTCCGCCCTCGCCACCGGCAACCCGGTGGTCGTCAAGGCCCACCCCGCCCACCCGGGCACTTCCGAACTGGTCGCCGAAGCCGTCCTTCGCGCCGTCGCGGCGTGCGGACTGCCGGCGGGGACGTTCTCGCTGTTGCACGGGCGGGAGCCGCGCACCGGCCTCGCGCTCGTGCGGCATCCCGACGCCTGCGCCGTCGGCTTCACCGGCTCCCACGGCGCGGGCCGCGCGTTGTTCGACGCCGCGGCCGCGCGGCCCCGGCCCATCCCGGTCTTCGCCGAGATGAGCAGCCTCAATCCGGTCTTCGTGCTCGACGGTGCGCTTGGCACCCGGGGCCAGGTGATCGCCGAGGGGCTCAAGCAGTCCTTCACGCTCGGCGTCGGACAATTCTGCACCAAGCCCGGACTCGTCATTGGCGTCGCCTCTCCCGCCTGGGATGCCTTCGCGGCGCGGCTCGGTGAGCTCGCCCGGGCCGTGCCGGCGGGCATCATGCTCCACGCTGGGATCGCCCGCGCGTTCGCGGAGGCCACCGCCGACCTGCGCGACGTCGAGTGGCTGTCGAAGGGCCCGGCCGCTGTGGCCCGTGTCTCCGCCGCCCGCTTTCTTGAGGATGCCAGCCTCCACCGGGAGATCTTCGGACCGTTCACGCTGCTGGTGACGGTGCCGGACGCGGCCGGGCTCGCCGGCTTCGCCCGCGCCCTCGACGGCCAGCTCACCGCCACGGTGCATGGCGACCCAGGCGACCTTGGCGCGCCGGCCACCGCCGGCCTCCTCCGCGTCCTCGCGCAGCGCGCCGGCCGCATCGTCCTCAACGGCTTTCCCACCGGGGTCGAGGTCGCCCCCGCAATGCAGCACGGCGGCCCGTATCCATCGACCACGGACAGCCGCTTCACCTCAGTCGGCACCGCCGCGCTCGCACGCTTCGTCCGGCCCGTCTGCTACCAGGATTTCCCGGATTCGCTGCGCCCCGCCGCACTGCAGGACACCAATCCGCTTGGGCTGATGCGCCTCGTCAATGGCACGCCGACCCGTGCGGCGGTCGGCGCCGCCTGACGACGGCACCGGTTTCCTCCGCCTCCGCCGACGTACGCCTCCGCGTCGCACCGCCCTCCTCTACCGCGCTTCCGTACCCTGCCGTTTCCGTTGCTTCCGTAGCCGATCGCGAACGCCTCCGGCGCGTTCTCCCGCACCGCGCTGCCGGATCCCTCCTAACACTCTCACCGCCGCCTTACGAACCTTCCTCCGATGCCCTCCGACCCTCTGCTCGACTCCAACAACGAGGCGATCTACGTCCTCCGCACCTCGGGACCCGGTCCCAGTGGACGCCTGCCGCTCGACGCGGCGCAGCTCAAGGCGATGGCCAGCGGAGACCTCTTCGGTTGGACGCAGAACGCGGGCATGGGTTGGAACCCGGCCAAGCTCCTCGGGAAGGAATTCCTGATCCTGAGCACGCAGGGCGGCATCCGCGCCCCGGACGGCAGCCCCGTCGCGCTGGGCTTCCACACCGGGCACTGGGAGATCGGCCTGCTCATGGAGGAGGCCGCGCGGACGTTCTCCGCGGCCGGGGCGATCCCGTTCGCCGCCTACTGCAGCGACCCCTGCGACGGCCGCACCAACGGCACCGCCGGCATGCTGGACAGCCTGCCCTACCGCAACGATGCCGCGCAGCTGTTTCGGCGCCTGATCCGCTCGCTGCCCAACCGGCGCGGCGTGCTGGGCATCGCCACCTGCGACAAAGGTCTTCCCGCGATGATGATGGCGCTGGCCGGCACCCCGAATCTCGCGACCATTCTCGTTCCCGGCGGCGTCACACTTCTGGCGGAGGAGGCGGAGGACGCCGGCAAGGTCCAAACCCTGCCGACCCGCTTCGCGCAGGGTGAGGTCACGCTCGAGTACGCGGCCGAAATGGGCTGCAAGGCCTGCGGTTCGCCCGGCGGCGGCTGCCAGTTCCTCGGCACCGCGGCGACCAGCCAGGTCGTGGGCGAGGCCCTCGGTCTCTCCCTCCCCCACTCCGGACTCAGCCCGTCCGGCTCGGAAATCTGGCGCGACCTCGCACGCCGCTCCGCCCGGGCGCTGATCGAACTCGAACGCCACGGCACGACCACGCGGCAGATCCTGACCGACGATGCCGTGCACAACGCAATGGTCACGCACGCCGCCTTCGGCGGATCGACCAACCTCATCCTGCACGTCCCCGCCATCGCCCACGCCGCCGGGCTGCGGCGTCCCACCGTCGCAGACTGGACACGCATCAACCAGCAGGTCCCGCGCATCGTCGATGTGCTGCCCAATGGTCCGCATCACTACGCGACGTCGCAGGTCTTCCTCGCCGGCGGCGTTCCTGAAGTGATGCTGCACCTGCGCGATCTTGGCCTGCTGCGACTGAATGCCCGCACGGTCTCGGGCCGGACGCTCGGCGAAAACCTCGCGTGGTGGGAGACGTCGGAGCGCCGGCAGCGCCTGCGCGCGAAGCTGCGCGAGTTGGATGGCGTGGATCCCGATGCGGTCATCCTGTCGCCCTCCCGCGCACGCGAGCGCGGGCTGACGCCCACGATCACCTTCCTGCGGGGCAACCTCGCGCCCGAAGGCGCCCTGGTGAAGAGCACGGCGATCGCGCCGGAGCGAATCGGGCCGGACGGCGTCTTTCTCCACGAAGGCCCGGCACGGATCTTCACGTCGGAGGCCGCCGCGATCGCTGCGGTCAAACGCGGCGACCTGCGCGCCGGTGATGTCATGGTTCTCATTGGCATCGGCCCGGGCTCGGGCATGCCGGAGACCTACCAGATCACCTCGGCACTCAAGTACGTGCGCGACGGCTCGCGCATCGCGCTGCTCACCGACGGGCGTTTCTCCGGCGTCTCCACCGGTGCGTGCATCGGCCACGTCAGTCCCGAAGCGTGGGCCGGCGGGCCGATCGGCCGCCTCCGCGAGGGCGACCGCGTGCGCCTGCGCATCGACACGCGCACGCTCGAGGGCTCCGCGGACGTGGTCTCCCTGTCGGCGGAGGAACTGAAGGCGCGGCCCATCCACCCCGACCTCAAGCCTGATCCCCGTGTACCATCGGACACGCACCTCTGGGCCGCGCTGCAGGCGGCCAGCGGCGGCAGCTGGGGCGGGTCCGTCTACGACGTCGACCGCATCCGCCACCTGCTTGACCTCGGCGCGCGGGCGGAGGAAAAAGGCGGAACATGAACGCCCGCCCCCGCATCGTCGTCCTCGACGGCCACACCCTCAATCCCGGCGACCTCTCGTGGAGCGCGCTCGAGGCGCTCGGGGACTGCACGATCCACGCCCACACCCCGGCGGCGGAAATCCTCGCACGCGCGGCGGGCGCACCGATCGTCCTGACGAACAAGACTCCCCTCTCGGCCGCGACGCTGGCTGCGCTGCCGGACCTGCGTTACCTCGGCGTGCTCGCCACGGGCTACAACGTTGTCGACGTCGCCGCCGCCCGGGCGCGGGGAATCCCGGTCGCGAACGTGCCGCTGTACGGGACCGCCTCGGTCGCCCAGCACGTCTTCGCGCTGCTGCTGGAACTCACCCAGCAGGTCGGACGGCACGCCGCCAGCGTGCGGGCCGGCCGGTGGAGCGAGAGCCGCGATTTCTGCTTCTGGGAAACTCCGTTGCTGGAGCTGTCGGGCCTCACCCTCGGCATCGTCGGCTCCGGCCGGATCGGCAGCGCCGTCGCCCGCATCGCCGAGGCGTTCGGCATGAAGGTGGTCTTCGCGCGGCGCTCCGGCGGCCGCGCCGAGCTCGAACAGGTGCTGCGCACGGCCGACGTGATCAGTCTCCACTGCCCGCTCACGGACGACACCCGCCACTTGATCAACGCCACCACCCTCGGCTGGATGAAGCCCGGTGCGATCCTCATCAACACGTCCCGCGGGCCCTTGGTGGACGATGCGGCGCTGGCGGCGGCGCTGCACGCCGGGCGCATCGCGGGTGCGGGCCTCGATGTCCTGAGCACCGAACCGCCGCCCCCAGGCAACCCGCTCTTCACCGCGCCGAACTGCATCATCACGCCGCACATCGCCTGGGCCACCCGCGCGGCGCGCAGCCGCCTGATGGGGACCGCGATCGCCAACGTCGCGGCCTTCCTCGCCGGAAAGCCGGAGAACGTCGTCAACTAAGCCCCGCCGCCTCAGGGCGCAGCCGAGACGGCCGGTGCCGCCACGGGAACCGAACCCGGCGGCAGCAGCATCCGCACGGTCTTCTCCACCATCCCATCCGTAGAGTAGCCGAGGAAGGGGCGCTGGTGGACGTAGACTTGGCCGATCAGCGTCTGGTTGCGCGGGTGCCGCAGCTCCGCCTCCAGTTCCATCATGTAGGAACGAAAGTCCCAGGTCCAACGGTCCTGATAAACCAATACGGCGTCGATGCCTTTGTCCGGCATCATCGTCAGCGGACCCGCGTCAGCCTCGTAGCCGTGGGCGCGCAGCGCGCGGACGAGGCGGTCGCGCACATTGTGGTTGTCCGCCAAGCGCTGCTCCACCCACACGCTGCGGATCTTGGTCAGGTCAACCCCCGCCGCCACGTTGCGCACGGCCGACGCGCACCCCGTGAGCGACCATACGGCACAGGCAAGCAGGACGGCGAGGAGGGCTTTCATCGGCAACGGCCCCCCGAGCGTTGGCGCAATCAGGCGACGGGCAACGCAATTCCGGCGCCGCGGGGCGATCGACACGCGCCCGACCCGACCCGGGGGAAGACGTCACGCAGGGGTCGCTTCGCGCGCCCCCCGGAATCGCGTGCTTTACGCGGACCGGAACTCCCCATTGTTTGCCAGCCGGTGAACGAGCGCGCCCATGGACTGCCCTGCTGCACCGAGCTGGACCGGCCCGAACATCCCGGTCTCAGCGGCGCTGCGACCGGCGCGGTCACCCGCATCGGCGCCGGCATCCTCGGGCCGACGCTTGCCCGCCGTTTGCCGCTCCGCCAGTCCGTCATGATCCTCGACGTCGGCACGATCGGCGACGGCGTGGTCGGCCACGATCGAGTCCGCCGGGGACGACGCGCATGATTGACCTTCGCGACCACCGCGCGATCCCGGGGACGGCACTGCGGGTGTCGCCGCTCTGCCTCGGCACGATGACCTTTGGCGCGCCCGTCCGCGAGGCGGAGGCGTCGCGGATTGTGCAAAGCGGCCTCGACCATGGCCTGAACTTCATCGACACGGCGAACAGCTACGAGGGCTACGCGCGCGTGCCGGGATCTCCCGGGGGCGTGGCGGAGGAGATCCTCGGCCGGGCCCTCGCGACTCGGCGAAGCGAGGCGGTGATTGCCACAAAGGTCGGCAATCCCATCGGCCCGGCCGCCGACGACCGCGGCCTGAGCCGCGCTCACGTTCTCCGCGCCTGCGAGGCCAGCCTGCGGCGGCTCGGGACGGACTGGATCGACCTGTACTACATGCACCGCCCCGATCCGGAGACCCCGATCGCCGAGTCGATCGCGGCGTTCGCCGACCTGATCACTGTCGGCAAGGTGCGCCACTGGGGCCTCTCGAACTTCGACGCCGCCCAGACCCGGGAGATCCTCGCCCTGTGCGCCGCGCACGGCTGGCCCCGTCCGGTCGCTCACCAGCCTCCGTACAGCCTGCTGAAGCGCACCATCGAGGCCGATCTCCTGCCCCTGTGCCGCGAGGAGGGGATCGCCGTCGTTCCCTACCAAGTGCTGCAGTGCGGGCTGCTCACCGGCAAGTACGCCGGCCCCGGCGGACCACCCGCCGGAACGCGCGGCGCGGAAAAACCGGATTGGATCCCCTTGCTGAGGGACCCCTCGGTCCACCGGACGATCCATGCCCTCACCGAGGAGGCGTCCGCCGCCGGGCGGAGTCTGCTCGAGCACACGCTCCTCACCACCCTCGGCGTCCCGGGTATCGTCAGCGTGATCCTCGGCGTCGGCCGGGAGGATCAGCTCAAGGCCCTGCTCCGCTGACGGCGGCGGCCGCGACCCGTCCCCTGCGACAAACCCAAGGGCGGAGTGCCGCGGCCCACGCCATGCCTCCGCCGCCCGACGAGGCGCAGCCCCGTCACCGACCCGGACTTGCCAAGCGGCGCTTCTCGGACAAGGTGCCTTCTCCCGACCTATGAATTTCAACAGCCTCCAAGCCAGTCTCCGTGAACCCCTGCCTCGCGCCGACGAGGACGAGGAGGACGACGAACCCAAGGTCGAAAAGCGCGCCGAGGCTCCGGTCGGAGCCGTAATCGCCCGCAAGTTCCTCGAACAGCGGAAGATCTTCCTCTGGGGTCCGGTCACCGATGCCTCCGCCAAGCACCTCACCGAGTCGCTGCTCTACTTGGAGGCCATCGATCCGGGCAAGGAGATCACGTTCTACATCAACACCCCGGGTGGCTCGATCACTGCCGGCATGGCAGTGTACGACACCATGAAGCTGATCACATCGCCGATCACCGTCGTGGTCACCGGCATGGCCGCTTCCATGGGGTCGATCCTCCTCAGCGGCGCCCCCAAGGGCCGCCGCCTGCTCTACCCCCACTCCCGCGTGCTCATTCACCAGCCGCTCATCAGCGGCCGGTTCAGCGGTCCCGCGACCGACATCAATATCCAGGCGCAGGAAATGGAGAAGCTCCGGGCCGAGCTGAACCAAATCCTGTCCGAGGCCTCCGGCCAACCGCTGGAGCGGATCGACCAGGACACGGACCGTGACTTCTATCTGACCGCGAAGGAGGCGATCGCCTACGGGCTCGCCGACCGCATCGTCGACCGCGTCTGAGTCGCGTTCCCTGCCGCACCCGCCGCCGCCGCGTGGGTTACTCGATCAGCCGGCGCACTGATCCCAGTGGCGGACTCGGTGGCCCGCTCCGCCCCGGTCTGACCCTACGCAGCCGCCGGCTGGAACTGGCTCCTGACACCTTTTCCGCCCGTGCCAGTCCAGAAAACGAGGCAAGGCGTCCGCGCCGCGCCGGCTCAAATCTGGAAGTCCACCCGCCCCGCCGCGTCGTGGAGCCCGCACTCGCGCTTCAGCCCGCCGAAGCGCGTCTGCTCCTCCGTCATCCCCGGTTGCAGCGGAGCCGAGCTGTGCCAGTCGCCAAGCGACACGTAGCCCTGCTCCCAAAGCGGATGGTACGGCAGGCCGTGCTCCGTGAGGTACCGGTGCACCCGGCGATTGTCCCAGTCGAGGATCGGATGAACCTTCACCACGCGCTTCTGCGGCTGGACCACGCGCAGATTTTCGCGTGAACCCGACTGGGAGCGACGCAGGCCCGCCAGCCACGCCTTCGCGCCCAGTTCGCGGACCGCGCGATCCATCGGCTCCACCTTGTTGATCCGGTTGTAGCGCTCGAGTCCCTCCAACCCCTGCTCCCAGAGCTTGCCGTGCAACGCTTCCTGACGCGCCGCCGTCATGGCCGGCACGTAGGTCTTCAGGTTGAGATCCAGCCGACGCGTCAGTTCGTCGGCAAACCGGTAGGTCTCGGGAAACAGGTAGCCCGTATCGATGAACACCACTGGAATCCGGGGCACGATGCGCGTGACGAGGTGCAACATCACCGCCGCCTGCACACCAAAGCTCGTCGTCATCACGAGGCGGTCACCGTAGGTCGCGTGCGCCCACTCGATCCGTGCCTCGGCGGAAGCAGTTTCCAGACGCGCCGCCTCATCGAGAGTCGTCACCCCCGGCATCGCACTCGCCGACGCGACCGCCACCGTGGCGGTGCTCGTTCCTGAGTCCGGCGCCGACGCCGGCATCTCGCTTACCACACCTTGCATTCCCCCGAAACTAGCCGCCGTGGCAGCGATTACGAGTAAATAAGGGTTACTTAGTAAACTAAAGAGCTAGAAACGAGCAAACCGCTCATTTCCAGAGCTTAACGTAGCCTAGAGCGCCGCCAGCAAGCGCTCGATCTCGGCGCGCTTGGCCTGCTGGTCGGCCAACTGCCGGCGAGCGCCGTCCAAGACCGCCGGTGGGGCCTTGCTCACGAAGGCTTCGTTGGAAAGACGGGCCTCGGTGCCGGCGATGTGCTTGGAGATCTGCTCGAGTTCCTTCTTCAGACGGGTCTTCTCCGCCGCCGGATCAACGCGGATGCCGGTGTCGAGGAAGAGCGTGCCGAGGGGCGTGACCACCGCCGGAAACGCGGGTTTATCCGCCGTCCGTTGGATGACCGCCGCGCCGACGAGGCGGGCGAGTTTGCCCGAAGCGGCCTGCACCACGGACCACTCGGCGTCACCCATCAGGGCGAGGAACGTCACGTCGCGCTTCTGCGCGACGGACTGCTCCGCCTTCAACTGACGGGCGAGGCTGGCGACCTGCTTGAGGGTCTCCACGCGGCGGGAGGACTCGGCGTCGATGCGCACGCCGACCGCCCCGAGGCGCTCGACGAGGTCGGTGGCCCGCTCGATCCGTGCGTCCTGCAGGAACGTGCCGTCCGCCCCGTAACCGAGCAGGTGCCACAGTTCCTCGGTGATGAAGGGAGCGAACGGCGCGAACATGAGGAGGAACTCGCGGATCACGAGGTCCTGCATGGCGAGGACGTGGGCCTGCGCCGCCGGATCCTGCAGGCGCGCCTTCGCGACCTCGACGTACCAGTCGCAAAAGTCGTTCCAGAAAAAGGAATACAGGCGCTGGGTCGCGCCCGCGAATTCGAACTCGTCGAACCCACGCTCCACCACGCGCAGGGTATCGCCGAGCGCCGCGAGCAGCGCATGGTCGTCGTCGTCGAGCCGAGCCGGCTGCAGCCGCGCGAGGATGGCGTCGAGGCTGCGATTATCCGCCATCGGCCCGCTCATCTGGCGGAAGCGCGCGGCGTTCCAGACTTTGTTGCAGAAGTTCTTGCCGCCTTCGATGCGATCCTCGTCGAACTTCACATCCTGCCCGAGCGGGGCGATCTGCAGCAGGCCGAAGCGAAGGCCGTCGGCGCCGTACTTGGCGATGAGGTCGAGCGGATCCGGCGAATTGCC
This sequence comes from uncultured Opitutaceae bacterium, assembly GCA_964512415.1. Classification (GTDB taxonomy): domain Bacteria; phylum Verrucomicrobiota; class Verrucomicrobiia; order Opitutales; family Opitutaceae; genus UBA6669. Next base: position 2,370 of record CAZEJZ010000032.1, on the reverse strand, counting down.
GAGCGTCTTGGACATCTTGCGCCCGGACTTGTCGCGGACGATGCCGTTGAAGTAGACGTGGCGGAAGGGAATCCGCCGGGCGAGTTCCTCGCGCGAGCGCGGCGCCTCAGGGGCCGTTGGCCGGCGCACTGCCGCGCCGGGGGCTGCCCGCAGTTCGTCGCCGGTGAACTCCAGCCCGGCCATGATCATGCGGGCCACCCAGAAGAAGATGATGTCTGCACCGGTCGCGAGGGTCGTCGTCGGATAGAAGCGGTCGTAACCCGCCGCGTTCATCGCGGCGCGATCCGGCCACCCGAGCGTCGCGAAGGGCCAGAGCCACGACGACGCCCACGTATCCAGCACGTCCTCCTCCTGCTCCCAGTTCTGCGGATCAGAAGGACCGTCGAGTGACACATGGACCTTCGTCGGATCGGCGAGATCGGCCTCCGTCAGGCGCTCCCGGTCGATGCCCTTGCGGTACCACACGGGGATGCGGTGCCCCCACCAGAGCTGGCGGCTGATGCACCAGTCCTGGATGTTCTCGAGCCAGTTGAGGTACACCTTGCTCCAGCGTTCCGGATGAAACTGGATGAGGCCGTCGCGGACCACCTGCTTGGCCTCCTCGACGCGTGGGTAGCGCAGCCACCACTGCTGCGTCAGGCGCGGCTCGATCGGCACGCCGGCGCGCTGGGAGAAGCCGACGTTGTTCTCGTAGGGCTTTTCCTCGATCAAGGCGCCGCTCTCGCGCAGGAGCTCGGCAGCGCGCTTGCGCCCGGCAAAACGCTCCAGGCCCGCGAGGCCCGGACCCGCCTCGGCCGTGAGGACGCCGTCCGGCTGCAGCACGTCGATGACGGGCAGGCCGTGCCGTTGACCGATGTCGAAGTCGACCTTGTCGTGCGCGGGCGTGACCTTCAGGACGCCGGCGGCGAAGGCGGGATCCACCGCCGCATCGGCGACGATCGGGAGGGCCTCGCGCTGGCCAAGAGGGCGCCAGACCTTGCGGCCGATCAGCGCGCGGTACCGCTCATCGTCCGGATGCACCGCGAGTGCGACGTCCGCCGGGATCGTCTCGGGGCGGGTCGTCTCGACGGTGAGGTGGGTGAGCTCGCCGACCGGCTCCACCAACTCGTAGCGGAGCTTGTAGATGAAACCCTTGGTCGGCCGCATCTCGACTTCCTCGTCGGAGAGCGCGGTGAGCGACGCGGGGCACCAGTTCACCATCCGCTTGCCGCGGTAGATGTGGCCCTTCGCGAAGAGGTGCACGAAGGAAGTCAGGACCGCGCGGCTGTAGCCCGGGTCCATCGTGAAGTGGGTGCGATCCCAATCGCACGAGCAGCCGAGTTGGCGGAGTTGCCGCAGGATGATGTCGCCCTTCTCGCCGCGCCAGTCCCAGACGCGGGCGAGGAACGCGTCGCGTCCGAGGTCCCGGCGGGTCTTGCCCTCCTCCTTCTTCAGATGCTTCTCGACCATCGTCTGCGTGGCGATGCCGGCGTGGTCGGTGCCGGGGATCCAGCAGGCCGATTTGCCATCCAAGCGCGCGCGGCGGATCAGCGCGTCCTGCAGCGTGTTGTTCAGCACGTGACCCATGTGCAGGATCCCGGTGACGTTCGGCGGCGGGATGACGATCGTGTAGGGCTCGCGGTCGGCGCGCGGCTGGCCGGCAAAGCACTTGGCCTGAAGCCAGGCGGCGTACCAGCGTTCCTCAACCTCGCGCGCTTCGTAGCTCTTGGTGATCTCGGGCATGGGCTTGGACGGGTGAACCCGCAAGAGAACCGCCCCGAGGGGGTCGAGGCAAGCGACAAGCGGGGGCCTGAACTTGGGCGTTGAAGGGGGTCGGGCCGCCCCCCGATGATCTCGGAGTCCTTCCCGGGACGCCTCATGATCGGACGCATCCACAAGCACGCCCGCGAACGCCTGAACTTCGTCGGCGACGTGCCCGTGCCGCAGCGCCTCACCGCCTGCAAGGCGTTCCTGCGGCTGGAGGGCGCGATGATCCGGATGCGGCACGAGGCCGGGGAGTCCGGCATGGCCACCGCCCGCGCCCGCGCCGCGATGGTGGACCTGATGCTGTCCCACCTCTTCGACTACGCCGTCGCCTCCTACGAGCGCGCCCACGGGCCCCTGCCCGTCCCCGTCGCCCTCGTCGCGCAGGGCGGCTATGGTCGCTCCGAACTCAGCCCCCTCAGCGACATCGACGTCCTCTTCCTCTTTCCCTCGAAGGCCAAGCCCGCCGTCATCAAGCCGGTCCAGGAGCATCTCAGCAACGAGATCCTCTACGTCCTGTGGGACTGCGGGCTGAAGGTCGGGCACGCGATGCGGACCGTGGACGAGACCTTCGCGGAGGCGCGGAAGGACATGCAGACCAAGACGGCGCTGCTGGAGTCGCGCCTC
>CAZEJZ010000031.1:0-13921 GCA_964512415.1 uncultured Opitutaceae bacterium | reverse complement strand
CGCTGCGCAGACCGGTCGGCAGGTTGCTGTGGTGGTCACAGTCCTGATGGTACAGCTGGATGAACTTCACGCCCCGCTCGGCGAGCCGGCGGGCCAGCAGGCAATTGGCGGCGAAGGTTCCGGGGTTGCGGGCGCCGGGACCGTAGGAATCGATGACCGCGTCCGATTCTCCGCGGAGGTCAGTGACCTCGGGCACGCTGGTCTGCAGACGAAACGCCATCTCGTAGTTGGCGATGCGGGTCGCGATCTCGGCGTCGGCGGTGCCGGCGAACTGGTGCTCATGCAGTTCCCGGAGACTGTCGAGAGCGGCGCGGCGGGCCTCCGACGAGAGCCCGGCCGGGTTATTGAGGTAGAGCACGGCATCGGCGGCGGAGCGGAAGCGCACGCCCTGGTGCCGGGTCGGCAGGAAGCCCGACCCCCACAGGTGGGACATCAGCGGCTGACCCTTGGTCTTGTCCTTGGTGATCAGCACCACGAATGACGGCAGGTTGCTGTTCTCGCTGCCGAGCCCGTAGTCGATCCACGAGCCGAAGCTCGGGCGTCCCGGGATCTGCGACCCCGTCTGCATGAACGTCACTCCCGGCCCGTGGTTGATCGACTCCGTGTACAGCGTGCGCACGATGCAGAGGTCGTCGGCGATCCGCGCCGTGTAGGGGAGCAATTCGCTGAACCAGGCCCCGGATTGGCCGTGGCGGGCGAAGCGGAAAGGGGAGCCGGCGATCGGGATCGAGCTCTGGTTGCCGGACATTCCGGTCAGGCGCTGAGTGCCGCGGACCGAGTCGGGCAGTTGTTCGCCGTGCCGCTGGTTCAGGAGTGGCTTGGGATCCAGCAGGTCGAGTTGCGAAGGGCCGCCGGACTGGAAGAGGTAGATGATGCGCTTGGCCTTGGCCGGAAAGTGAGGCAGCCCGGGCAAGCCCGGCTCGGCGGGCGCGCTGGTCGCGGCCTCGGTGTCCCGCTGGAGCAGTTGGGCGAGCGCGATTCCGCCGATTCCGAGGGCGAGGCGGTTCAGGCATTCGCGTCGGCTCATCGAGAGCCACGAGGCGTGTCCGGTGCAGAGCGAGGGGCGGGGGGAGGAGGACATGGCAGACTCAGCGTTTCACCACAAACTCGTCGTGATTCATCAGCGTGTTCACGACCACGGTGACGGCAGCCACCAGCGGGACCGGGAGGTCCTTCGCCCGGGGGGATGCGCCGGTGGCCGCGTAGGTCTCGGCGGCGTGCGGGCTGGCGGAGAACACCTGCAGTTGCCGCTCCAGCAGGCGGCCGATGATCTCGCGCTCCGTGGAATCGGGCGGCCGGCAGAGTACTTGCTCGAAGGCGGCGCGCACGAGCGCGTCCCGCTCGCCGCCGTGGACGCGGACAAGCCTTTCCGCGAGGAACCGGGCGGCCTCGACGAACTGGGGGCCATTGAGCAGGATCAGCGCCTGCAGCGGCGTGTTGGTGGTGTCGCGACGGACCACGCACACCACGCGCTTCGGCACATCGAAGGCCTCGAGCACCGGGGCGGGCCCGGTCCGCCGCCAGAAGGTGTAGACGCTGCGGCGGTACAGCGCGTCCCCAGTGCCGGCCGGTGCGGGCTTGAACGACTCGGGGATGTCGTAGGTGAAGACGGGAGGTCCGCCGAAGGTCTCGACGAGCAGCCCGCTGGCCGCAAGGGCCCGGTCGCGAATCATCTCCGCCGGGAGCCGGTGCCGGGGGCCGCGGGCCAGCCAGACGTTGCCGGGGTCCTCCGCGGTAAGCTCCGGGGCCGCGATGCTGCGCTGGCGGTAGGTCTGGGACAGAACGATCGTGCGCACGAGCGCCTTCAAGTCCCAGCCAGAGCGGATGAACTCGGTGGCCAGCCAGTCGAGGAGTTCGGGGTGGGAGGGCAGTTCTCCCTGACTGCCGAAGTCCTCGGACGTCCGGACCAGGCCGTGGCCGAACAGGGACTGCCAGAGACGGTTCACGGTCACCCGGGCAAACAGCGGATGGCCCGGGTCGGTCAGCCAGTGGGCGAGTCCGAGCCGATTGCGGGGCTCGCCGGCAGGGAAGGGTGGTAGGACCTCGGGAGTGCCCGCGGAGACGCTTTCGCCGCGCTGGTCATATTCGCCGCGGCGAAGGATGTAGGCGGTGCGGGGTCGGAAGGACTCCCGCATGACCATGATCTCCTTCGCTTCCTCGGCGGCGGCGGTCTGGGCGGCACGCGCGGTGCGCAGCGCTTCGAGCGCTTGAAGATAGGCCGGGTCCTGATTCACCAGATAGGTGTCGAATCGCTCCTCCGGAGCAGCCGCCGCCAGTGCGCCCGCGGTGTCCAGTTCGGTGGCTTCCAGCGGGGTGATCGCGCGGTTGAAGATGCGAAGGTCGTCGATCACTCCGTCCTTGAAGATACGGTCGCGGAAGCGGACGCCGACGGTGAGGGTCCGGCAGGAGAACCCCGGTGGATTGTACTCCCGGCAGCCGGTGATGTCTTTGGTCAGGTTGTCCTGGATCACCTCGACTCGGGTCGGCCTCCCATCGACGAAGAGAGACAGTCCAGCCGCTCGGCTGGAGCCATCGTAGCTCACAGCGACGTGCACCCACCGATGGAGGGGCAGCGGATCGACGGCGCGGATGGAGATGGCGTTGCCGGGCCAGAAGTGGATGAGGGACCAGCGCAGCCGACCTCCGTCGAGGATCAACTCGTAGCCGCGACTCCCGCTGTCGCTCGCAGCACTGGAGCGATGGAAGACGACCGCTCGTTCCTCCGCGCGGGTGGTCTGGACCCGGAGCGCGACGGAGAAGGGGTCGTGCCGCTGGAAGTTGCCCACGGAGGTGTTGACCGGGAAGTCGCCGCCGATGCGGAGAGCGCCGCCGCTGGCACCGTTCGCGTGCCGGTACTCCGCGGGTGACGTGGCGTAGTCTCCCGGCTTCACCCGGTTCGCGAACCGCACCAGCGGCACGTTCGGTTCTTCGTTGGGAACGCTCGGGTCCTTGGATGCCTTCGTGGCGTCGGGCACCGCGGGTGGGGGGACGGGTTCCGATTGGTCGAAGCTGAAGCTCGCGATCTCGCCTGTCATGCGTAGCCCCTCCGCCGGGGTCCCGGCGACCCAGCGTGCGAAGGCCGGGCGGGCGGCCGAGCGCGCGTCGGCGAGGGTCTTTTCCGCGACGCGTACCGCTGCGGTGGCGACAGCGTGTTTCTGGCGTTGGGCCTCGTCGGGCAGCCATAGCGTGGGGGTGGGCGTCGACTCCGGACCCAGCGGGTACAGGCCCGCCTCGTCGATGTCCTGAAAGAACGCGGAGAGGGAGTAAAACTCCCGCTGGGAGATCGGGTCGTACTTATGGTCGTGACAGCGCGCGCACTCCAGCGTCAGGCCGAGGAAGGCAGCGCCGAAGGTGGTGGTGCGGTCGTTGACGTGGTTGATCCGGTACTCTTCTTCCACGGAACCGGCCTCGGCTTCCTGCGCATGAAGGCGGTTGAAGGCCGTGGCGAGGACCTGCTCGTCGGTCGCGTTGGGCAGGAGATCGCCGGCAAGCTGCCAAGTCACAAACTGGTCCCACGGCAGGTTGCGGTTGAACGCCGTGATCACCCAGTCGCGCCACGGCCACATGTCCCGCGCACGGTCGATCTGGAAACCGTAGCTGTCCGCGTAACGGGCAACGTCGAGCCAGTCGGCCGCCATCCGTTCGCCGTAGCGCGGCGACGCCAGCAACCGGTCCACGAGCCGGGGAACGGCGTCCGGCGAAGGGTCGGCGGCGAAGGCGGCGGCCTCTTCCGGCGTCGGAGGAAGGCCGTTCAGATCGAGCGTGAGCCGACGGATGAGCGTGCGGCGATCCGCCTCCGGCTGCAGGTGCAGCTGGCGGCGGGCGAGGGAAGCCGCGACCCAACGGTCGATCGGGGACAAGTCGGAGGGAAGGGGAGGCGTTGCCTGCGGCAGGCTGCTCGCCTCGACGTGGGGTGACACGAAGGACCAGTGTGACTGGTAGTGGGCTCCCTCATCGATCCAGCGCTGGAGCACCGCGACCTCACTGGGAGTGAGGCGGCCGAGCTTGGCCTCGGGCGGCGGCATCATCTCCTCCGCGTCGGTGCTGACGACTCGAACGAGCATCTCGCTCTCCGCGCTCTTTCCGGGGACGATGGGGGTGAACCCCTCCCGCGTCCGGGTCGCGCCCTCGCGGGTGTCGAGGCGCAGACGCCCTTTGCGGTTCTCCTCGTCCGGTCCGTGGCAGTGGTAACACTTGTCCGAGAGAATCGGCCGGACCTCCCGATTGAAGTCGATCGGGCCGGACGGCGTCGCGGGCGTTGCGAGGAGCGCAGGCCCGAAGAGGAACACCAGTGCCGATGCGGCACCTCGGACCGCGGGGAGTGGCACCGATGAGGCCCCGCGTAGGTCCATGCGGACGGTCAGCCGGGCCCGCACACGAGCTCGGAAGCCGAAGGCCACCTGAGCGAGCCAATGAGGAACGGGCTTACGACTCAAAGGGTGCATGAATTCGGGTGGCGGGACGGGCGGCACCGGGACGATCGCCTCTATGTTGGGCAAGGGGATTGGATGCCGGCAGAGATGCAAGGGCAGGACCATTTTCCAGTAACATGGAGGGGGCTTGCGTCCGGGCTTTCGGGCGGGGTACCGAGCGGGTGAGGTCCGCCATCGAACCGAGGCGGTTATACGGCCGACCGCGCTTCGGGCAGACGCCGGCCGGGACGGGCGGCGATCGGGCGAGGGACGGACGGTTGGATCAGACTCCGCTCGGACTCACCCTGGGCAACGCGAACGCGTGGATATCGGGGTCCATCCTTCCCATCGCGGCACCGCGATCGGATGCCGCCACAGCGCGGGGCTGCGGGGTGCTCCGGCCCCGGGTCAATGGCGGACGGACACGGCCCGTGCTGGAAAAAGCCTCGCCCTCCGGCGCCTCTCCGGTGCAATGTTGACTGTATCGCCCTATGAACTTCGAGACGCTCCAACTCCACGCGGGTCAAGAGATTGACCCGGTCACGCAATCGCGCGCGGTGCCGCTCTATCAGACGACCGCGTACCAGTTCAAAGACTCCGCCCACGGGGCGCGGCTCTTTGCGCTGAAGGAGTTCGGGAACATCTACACGCGGCTGATGAATCCGACGAACGACGTCTTCGAGAAGCGAATTGCCGCGCTTGAGGGCGGGGTGGCCGCGCTGGCGACGTCGTCGGGGCACTCGGCGCAGTTCATCGCGCTGAACAACATCTGCTCGGTCGGCGACAACTTTGTCACGACGTCGCATTTGTACGGCGGCTCGTACAACCAGTTCAAGAACGCGTTCCGGAACATCGGCGTGGAGGCGCGCTTCGCCGACGGCGTGAACGTCGCGAGCTTCGAGCGGTTGATCGATGCGAAGACGAAGGCGATCTACCTTGAGACGATCGGCAACCCGGGGCTGAGCGTGCCCGATTTCGCGGCCTTCGTGGCGTTGGCGAAGAAGCATGATCTCCCGATCATCGTCGACAACACCTTCGGAGCCGGCGGCGCGATCTGCCAGCCGCTGCGACACGGGGCGCACATCATTGTGGCGTCCGCGACGAAGTGGATTGGCGGCCACGGCACCACGATGGGCGGGGTGATCGTGGACGGCGGCACGTTCAACTGGGGCAACGGCAAGTACCCGCAGTTCACGGAGCCTTCGCCGAGCTACCACGGCTTTGTGCTGAACAGCGTGTTCGGGGTCGGCGGCCCGTTCGGCAACATCCAGTTCATCATCCGCTGCCGCGTCGAGGGCCTGCGCGACTGGGGTCCGTGCCAGAGCCCGTTCAACTCCTTCCTGCTACTGCAGGGCATCGAGACGCTGTCGCTGCGCGTGGAACGTACCTGCGAGAACGCGCTCGCGCTGGCCCGCTGGCTCGCCGCGCACCCCGAGGTCGCCTCGGTCAACTATCCCGGCCTTGAGAACCATCCGTACCACGCCACGGCGAAGCGGTACCTCACGCGCGGCTTCGGCGGCGTGCTCTCCTTCGAACTCAAGGGCGACCGCGCCCGCGCGGAAAAGTTCGTCAATCACCTCAAGCTGATTTCCCACCTCGCGAACGTCGGTGACGCGAAGACGCTCATCATCCATCCCGCCTCGACGACGCACTCGCAGCTTTCGCCGGCGGAGCAGCTGACCACCGGCGTGCTTCCGGGCGGCCTCCGCATTTCGCTCGGGATCGAGCACATCGAGGACATCAAGGCGGACATCACCCAGGCGCTGCAGGCCTGAACGCCGCGCCCGGCCGTTCTCGGCGGCGCGGTGCACCTCAGCGAGGCACCGCGTCGCCGTACTCGGCGAGCTCCAACAGCACGCCGTCGGGGTCGAGGAAGTAGAGCAGGCGCTTGTCGCCGCTGGCGAAACGCGCCACCCCGGCCGGCACCTTCACCGGGTCGCTGAGCAGCGTGACGTTGGCCGCGCGGAGTCGCTGGGCGAGGGCGGCGATGTCGGAGACGCGGAAGGCGAGGTGGCGCACGCCGAGGGTGTTGGCGAGAGAGTTGGCGGGAATCGCGACCCCCGCCGGCGCGACGTACTGCAGGAGCTCGATGCGGACGCGCCCGTCGGGCGCCTCCACGAACGCCACGCGGCCCTTCACTCCGGGAAGCCGAACGATTTCCTCGATCCAGGCGCCTTCCATCGTGACGTCCTGCGTCTTCCGCAGCCCGAGTACACCGGTGTAGAAGGCGACCGAACGATCGAGGTCGGCGACGACGAGGTTGACGTGATCAATGCCGTGAATCATGGGCGAGGGACGGGAAGTCAGACTGCGGCAGTGTAAAGCGGATCGTCAAGCGGTGCCGGGAGCAGGTCGAGGTGCGCACGCTGGGATTGCCGACGGCACCGTGTCGCGCATGCTGGTGATTGCGACCACCCCGCGGGGAGCGGGTGCGATGGTTGCACCTCAACCCCTCCTGACCATGCCCGCTGTCCGCCTCGCCCTCTGTGCCCTCCTGCTCGGCGTCGCCGCTTCCGATGCGGCGATGGCGGCCGCCCCCACGCCCGCGCGGCCGAACATCATTGTTATCCTCAGTGACGACATGGGGTATTCGGACCTTGGGTGCTACGGCGGCGAAATCCCGACGCCGAGTCTCGATGCCCTCGCGGCCGGCGGGGTGCGCTTCACGCAATTCTACAACGGTGCCCGCTGCTGCCCGACTCGGGCCTCGCTGCTGACCGGCCTCTACCCGCACCAAGCGGGCGTCGGCCACATGGTGGAGGACCTGGGCACCGCCGCCTACCGAGGCAATCTGAGCCGCAACGCCGTGACGATCGCCGAGGCGCTCAAGCCGGCGGGCTACCGCTCCTACATGGCGGGCAAGTGGCACGTCACGCCCGGGCGCCCGGTCGAGCTGATGAAGGAGCACCGTGACAACTGGCCGCGGGAGCGCGGATTCGACCGCTTCTACGGGACCATCCGTGGTTCGGGCAGTTTCTGGGACCCGAGCGGCCTCGTGCGGGAGCGGGAGTTCATCTCGCCCTTCTCGGATCCTGAGTACCAGCCAAAGGACTACTACTACACGGATGCAATCACGGACCACGCGGTGCGCTACGTGCGGGATCACGCCCGGGACCATCACGGGCAGCCTTTCTTCCTGTACGTCGCGTACACGGCGGCGCACTGGCCGATGCACGCCCCGGAGGCGGAGATCGCGAAGCATCGCGGCCGCTATGCGGCCGGCTACGATGCCATCCGGCGAGCGCGCTGGGAGAAGCAGAAACGGCTCGGCCTCGCTGACGACACGTGGCAGTGGACGCCGACCGTGGCGGACTTCGCGGCGGCGGCCAACCCGGCCTTTGAGGAGCGATGCATGGAAGTCTACGCCGCGATGGTGAGCATCATGGACCGCGGGATTGGCCAGCTCGTGGACGAACTCAAGGCGACCGGCCAGTACGAGAACACGCTGATCCTTTACCTGCAGGACAACGGGGCGTGTGCGGAGACGAACGGCCGTCGTGAGCGGGCGGTGCCCCGGGCGGCGGCTCCGAGCCTAGCGCCGATGTCGGCGAAGGCGCTGCAGTTTAACAACGCCCCGCCCCAGACCCGCGACGGATGGCCGTTGCGCCAGGGAATCGGCGTGATGCCGGGCGGACCGGACACCTACGTCGCCTATGGCGAGGCGTGGGCGAACGTAAGCAACACCCCGTTCCGGGAATACAAGCACTGGGTGCATGAAGGCGGCATTGCCTCGCCCCTCATCGCGCACTGGCCCGCGGCGACGCGGGGCGTGGCGACCGGAGCCTGGTGCGCGGAGCCGGCCCACCTGATCGATATCATGGCGACGGCGATCGACGTCGCCGGCGCCGCCTACCCGGAGGGCTTCAATGGTCGCGCCATCCCGCCGCTGGAAGGTCGCAGCCTTCGGTCGCTCTTCGCCGCGCCGGCGGAGCGCCTTCCGGGCGTGCCCAGGGCCCTGTATTGGGAGCATGAAGGCAACCGCGCGATGCGCGAAGGCCGCTGGAAGCTGGTCGCGAAGCACAAGGGTTCGTGGGAGCTCTATGATCTTGCGGCGGACCGTACCGAAACGCGTGACCTCGCGGCGGCGCAGCCCGAACGCGTGGCGGCGATGGCCGCCGCCTGGCGGCGCTGGGCGGATCGGGTGGGCGTGGAGCCGTGGACCTACGACATCGCGGAGGGGTCGGGCGCAAGTCCCACCACGCGGATCCGGAAGGAGTGAGGCGTGGCATCCCCGGCGGCAGGTAATGCGGTGGCCGAGCCCGTGAGCATGAGGATCCTCCATGACGGCTTTGGCCTCCGCGCCGTCTTTGGCGGGCACCCACCGCACGGCCGCGCGGCGGGTGAGGCGCGGGCCGTCGCGCATCGACCCGGCCCGCGCTGACCCCGGCGACCCCGACCCCTTGCCTGCCATGCTCCACCTCCTCCGTCCCGCGCCTCCGGTGGATCTCGTGCCGGCGGAGCGCACGGACGCCGAGTATCGCCGCCTCCGGCTGCAGGTGTTCATCGGCATTTTCGTGGGGTATGCCGGATTCTACCTCGTGCGGAAGAACTTCGCGCTCGCGATTCCGGACATCCTCAAGGAGCACCCGGAGTACACCAAGGCGATGCTCGGCACGGCGATGACCGGCCTCTCGGTGGCGTACGGGCTCTCGAAGTTCATCATGGGCTCGGTGTCGGACCGGAGCAATCCGCGTTGGTTCATGGCGCTGGGTTTGCTGCTCACGGCGGCGACGACGGCGGTCTTCGGACTGGTTCCGGCGATCTACGGTTCGCTCACGGCGATGGTGGTGCTGCAGACGCTGAATGGATGGTTCAACGGGATGGGATGGCCGCCCTGCGGCAAGACGATCGTCCACTGGTGGAGCCCACGGGAGCGCGGTCTCACCGTGTCGGTGTGGAACATCGCCCACAACATCGGCGGAGGTCTCGTGGCGAAGCTCGCCCTGCTCGGCGTCCTGATCTTGGGGGACTGGGGGGCGAAGTTTACCTTCCCCGCGGCCGTGGCGGCGCTCATTGCCGTTCTCATCGTGATATGCCTGCGGGACACCCCGCAGAGCTGCGGATTGCCCTCGATCGAGGCCTACAAGAACGACTACCCGCCGAATTATTCCGCCGCGCACGAGCAGACGCTGAGCTTCCGGGAAATCTTCCTCGGGTATGTTCTGAACAATCGCCTCCTCTGGGCGATCGCGGTCGCGAACGCCTTCGTGTACTTCGTCCGCTTCGGCGTGGTGGACTGGATTCCGACCTACCTCCAAACGGCGAAGCAGTTCTCGTTTCAGCAGTCGAGCGTGGCGTGGGCGGCGTTCGAGTTCGCGGGAATCCCAGGCACGATCCTGTGCGGCTGGGTCTCGGACCGGTACTTTCGCGGACGGCGGGCCCCGGCGACGATTCTCTTCATGGCGCTGACGCTGCTGGGCCTGATCGCCTACGGCCTCAATCAACGCGGGCCGCTGTGGATCGACATCGCGGCGCTCGTGGCGATCGGCTTCTGCGTGTACGGACCGATCATGATCATCGGACTGCATGCGCTCGACCTCGTGCCGAAGAAGGCGGCGGGCACGGCCGCTGGCTTCACCGGCTTTTTCGGCTACGTCTTCGGCTCCGCGATCGCCGGTACCGGAGTGGGCTGGATCGCCGACCACTGGGGCTGGCCTGGTGTCTTCGGGACGATGATCGTCTGCTGTCTGCTAACCATCGCGTTCAGCGCGATGACACTCGGGCATCGCTCGCCCAGCAGCCACGTGGCCAAGTAAGCCAGACGAGCCCGTGGGCGTCGTGCCCGGCGGGTCGAGGGGACGCGGAGAACGCGAGAAAGCGGGACCGCCGGACCGGCCGATCGGTGGGCGAGTCGGTCCGGCTCGAGATCTGCACCGCCGGGCGGACGGGGTGGCTCAGCTGCCCTTGGGGCCGCGCGCGGTGGCGTGCATCAGGCCGCGGATGTAGCCGTACGCGAAGAGCCGGGCCTTCATCGTGTAGCCGGGCTCGCCGTCGTCCTCACCCACCAGCTGCGGCACATGGTCCGGGCGCATGCAGCCGGTGAAGCCGATGTCGCGGTAGGCGCACATCGCCTCCGCCATGTCGGTGGGACCGTTGTCGTGGAACGTCTCGATGAAATCTTCCGGCGTGCCCCGCACGTCGCGGAAGTGCACGTAGGCGATGTGACTCCCGAGGCGGCGGATCGCGGCCGGAATGTCGAGCGGCAGGGCCGAGAACGTTCCCTGACAGAAGCAGAGCTTGTTGGCCTTGCTTGGGACGAGTCTCATCAGCTTCTCGAAGCCCTCGATGGTATTCATGATCCGGTCCTTGCCGAGGAACACGGGCAGCGGCGGATCGTCGGGGTGCATGGCGAGCGTCACGCCGCAGTCCTCGGCGACGGGCACGACGGCGTTGAGGAAACGCTCGAGGTTGTCCCAGAGGGCGGCGGCGGTGATCGGCGCCGACGAGAGCGACGCCGTGGTCGGGGACAGCGACCGGGCGCGTTCCACGTCCTTCAGACGGAACGCTGTCGTCTTGGCGCCGCCGCGCTCGCGCGCGTCGAGCTGGGTGCGGACCCAGTCGGTGCCGGCCATGAAGTTGTAGCACAGCAGCGGAATTCCGAGCTCCGCCATGTCCCGCAGCAGACGCTTCACCGCCTCCAGTTCTGTCCCGTCGTCAGCTCCGATCTTGATATTCTCGATCGGCAGGTAGCCCTCGACGACCGACAGACGTAGTCCGAATGACTCGATCAACCGCTTCGTCTCCGTGAGCTGGGACCGTCCCCGCGTCGGGTAGCGCGAGACGATGTCGGTGACGCCGCACTGCGCGGCGAGTTGCAGGTTTTCCTCGGAGAGCGGAGTGAGGACGCTGGCGAGCTTCATGGGGCGGATCCTAGGCGGCGGGCGGAGGGGATTCTAGGGGAAAGCGACTGGATGCGCCGAGGGCCAGCTCGACTGCTTACGGCGGCCGAACCGCCGGATCGAAGGTCAGGCCGGCTCGGGCAGGTAGCGGTTGACGTCCTCGCGGCGCCGGCCGCGGAGGTGGAAGACCCCCGGCCAGGACGGATCGGTGATGCGGGTGGAGGAGCGGATCACGCGGACCACGAGGTTGAGCCGCCAGTGCTCGGAGGATTGGTTGGCGTTCGATCCGTGGATGACGTTCGGGTGGTGCATCGAGAGATCGCCCGGGTCCAACTGAAGGTCGACGGCTCGACTCTCGTCGACGATTGACTCGTCGATGCTGCTGCCGAGGAGGCTCTCCCGGTCCTTCCTCTCCTGCAGGGCCTGCAGCTCCAGGTGCTGGGTCCCGGGAATGACGCGCATGCAGCCGTTGAAGACCTTCGACTCGGTGATCGCGAGCCAGAGCGTGCAGACCTCCATCGGCTCGAGCGGCCAATAGCCACCGTCCTGGTGCCAGAGGACTGCCATCTTGCTCGACGGCGATTTGATGATGTAGCCGGCGGCGAAGAGGGCGAGGTCGGGTCCGAGCGACTGCTCGGCGATGTCGAGCACGCGCGGCTGCCGGATCAGGCGCAGGTAGAAGGGGTCGGTGCGGTAGAGCGGGATTTGGTGCAGCTTGTCGAATGGCAGGCCAGGGTGCTGGGCGATGGTGGCATGGACGTGCTGCTCCGCCTCGCGCATGAGGACGGGCGGAACGACGTTGCGGACGATGACGTAGCCGTCGCGCTCGTAGGCTGGCCGGATGTCGGTGAGTTGATCGAGGGTGAGTGAGCTCATGGCAGTGTGGGGATGACCGCAGCGTGGCGCCGACCTGAGAGCGCGCAAAGCACCCGACACTGTCTGAACGACGGACAGGTTTTCGGCCGATCGGGCCGCGCCGCGAGCGGTGACGGCTTCAGGCGTGCGTGCGGTGCCCACGGAGGTGACGGTCGTAGTTCGGCGCGGAAGCGGACTGCGTTCGCGGGGCGGGAAGGCGGGCGGCGGCTCGCGGCCGTCGGCCGGACTCCGGTCGGGGAGACGAAGCTACTGGGCGCGCGGCGAGAACTGGTAGGCGTAGAGATCGGCATCCTGCAGCACGAAGCGCAGGCGCACGGCGCGGCCGGCGAGGGCGCCGACATCGCTGCCGCCGCGCCACGTGACGACGCGCTCGATCGTGTCGCCGAAGTGCGGCGGGCAGTCGGCGAGGGCGAAGCCGGGCAGAGGCTTGCCATCGAGGTCCTGGATTTCGACCCGGATGCTGCCGGCGGCGGAGGTGGCGAAGTTGAGGGCGAGCACGTTGCCCTGGAATCGGACGGGCTTGGTCAGGAGTTCGCCGCCGGACATCGGGGCCTCGGCGGAGACGAAGCCGTCGAGGCGCAGCGTGTAGCGGCGCAGCGCGCTGCCTGGGGGCGTCCAGTAGCTCTCGGTCGCGAAGAAGGACAGCTCATCGGGGGCTCCCGAGAGATCGGATTTGGTCTCGATGACGTGCCATGCGGTGTATTGGTGGCCGTAGTTCCAAGTGCCCTCGCGCTCAATGCCCGGCGGGAGGAAGGCCTCGTCCCAGCGCTTGAAGGTCACCCCATCGCGACTGGCCATCAGTACGGTCTCGGTGATCGCGCTGCCGTAGCGCTCGGACCCGCCCGCGGCCCGTCGCTCGCGCTCCTCAAGTTCAGGCAGGGCGCGGAGCGAGGCGGACCACTGGCGCAATCGCTCCGGCGTCGCCTTGGCGCGCGCCTCGCCGAGCCCGTCGTTCAGCTCTCGTTCGAGGTAGCGGACGGGGAGCCCGATCAGCAGGTGCGGGGCGCGGTGGTACGGTTTGACGGCATTGGTGTACAGATGAGTGCGGGGTGCGCCGGCATAGACGAGATCCTGCTGGTTCTCCCAGTGGATGAAGTCCCTGGACGTCGCGGTGCGGATCGAGCGGACTCCCACGTAGGGTTGGTCGGGCGTGCCGCGGTCGAAGTACCGCCAGTAGGCTCGGTAGACGCCGCGCTCGGCGTCCCAGAAGGCGAGGTTCTGCGAGTCGAAGGCGCCGTCGGTGATTACGGGGTGCTTCACGAGCGGGGTCCAACGCAGGCCATCCGCTGACTTGAGGGCGACGAGGCCGCGGCCGTTGTGCGCGGCGGTGGGCCCCTGCAGGCGTTCCGGCGTCGCGCCCGCGCCTGGCTTGGGAGGGGCGAGGCGCGTGAGGATGAGCGCCTTGTAGCGGGCGTCCGGCGGCGCGGCGGGATTCTCGTCCTTGAAGAATGCCATTTCCGATGGGTCGATTTGCACCCCGTCGAGATCCCCGCTGGTCAGAACGATGTTGTTGGCCTTCGAGCCCTCAAACTCGTGCAGCCCCAGCTCCGGTTTGCGCCAGTGGATGCCATCGGTGCTCTCCGCGTACAGCACCAGCTTGTGCGTCACCTTGCCCGACTTGTTCGACTCGTAGGCCGGATTCACGTTGTAGCCGCGGTAGTACATCCGGAAGAGATTCCCGTCGCGGAAGACGCAGTGATACACGCACCCGGTGCCTTCCCACGGGAGGTCGTCTTCCAGCGCCATTCCGCGCGGCATGGGCCGGGCCAGGCCGGGCGGGGAGCCGCCCGCGGG
>CAZEJZ010000030.1:0-13975 GCA_964512415.1 uncultured Opitutaceae bacterium | reverse complement strand
CGCCGGACGGCTCCAAGGTCGCGATGATCGCGCCGAACCAGGGTCGCTACAGCATCGCAGTCAAGGACCTTGCGACCGGGAACGTCACGGTACCGGTGCACTTCTCGGACGAGAATATCCGCAGCGTGTTCTGGAAGGGCCGCGACCGCCTGCTGTTCACCTCCGCGATCGCGGGCCACGAGGTGCCGCTGCTGGCTTCGGTGGACCTGCAGGGGCGCTCGCTGCGCCGCATCCTCGAGCCGCGGCGCACGCAGGACGATTTCTCGATTTTCTTCGGCAATCTCGTCGACCGTTTTCCGGAGAGCGATGATCACATCCTCATCTCAGGGTTCACTGAGGAGAGCGATGCGCGGCGCATCAATCCGAGCGCCCCGCGCAATCCGACGCCGAGCATTTACCGCGTCAACGTCAAGACGGGCCGGCGCGCGCCGGTTGTCGGTCTCGACCGCGGCGTAAGCGCGGGGTGGTTCGACCGCAACGCGGTGCAGCGGCTCACCACCGAGTTGGAGGGTGCGACGACGCTGTTCCGGATCCGCCAGCGCAACGATCAGCCGTGGCGCACGATCCAATCCTTCCCGGCCGCTGATGAGCGTTGGGAAATCGCCGGTCTGCTCGCCTCGGGCGACACGGCCTACATCATCGACCAGACCAAGGAGGATCGGGGCGTCCTGCGCGCGCTCGATGTCCGCACCGGCGACTTCGTCGCCGATGTCTTCACTCCTCCCGCCGGCATGATCCGCCGCGCGGTGATGTCGCCGAAACGCGACCGCCTGCTCGGCGTCGTGTACGAGGATGTGCTGCTGCGCACGCACTGGATCGACCCGCAGTGGGCCGCGATCATGAATTCCATCCAGGGCCAGTTTCCGCGCCACCTCCTGCTCGTCACGTCGATGGCGGACGACGAGAAGCGCTTCGTGATCCGCGCGTTCTCGGACCGCGATCCGGGGCAGTACTTCCTGGTGGAAATGAGCTCCGCGGGCCTGCGTCTGCAGGCGATCACCGCCGCGCGCCCGGCAATCAAGCCGGAGCTGATGTCGTCCACGACGCCGATCGTCTACACGGCCCGGGATGGGATGAAGATCCACGGCTACCTCACCAAGCCGCTCGGTCGCGAGAAGGACCGCGTGCCGCTGCTCATCATGCCGCACGGCGGACCGTTCGGGATCCGCGACACGTGGGGCTTCAATCCCGAGGTCCAGTTCCTCGCCAGCCGCGGGTATGCGGTGCTGCAGCCCAACTACCGCGGTTCAGGCGGCTATGGCTGGGCCTTCGAGCGCGCCGGCTTCAGCGAGTGGGGCGCGAAGATGCAGGATGACCTCACCGACGCGGTGAAATGGGCAATCGCCGAGGGCCACACCGCCTCCGACAAAGTCGGGATCATCGGGGCCAGCTACGGAGGCTACGCCGCGCTGGCCGGCGCGACCTTCACGCCGGACCTGTATCGCGTCGCGGTGAACTACGTGGGCGTCTCCGACCTCCGCTTGATCACGCGCTACGACCTGATCGGCGGGAGCGTCGCCGGGGCGTGGCTGCGGCGGGCGGTGGGAACGGATCCGGCCGTCCTCGCGGAGCGCTCGCCGGTTGAGCACGTCGCGAAGATCCAGATTCCGACGATGCACGCGTACGGTCGCAACGACCCGCGCGTGAAGTTCGAACACTGGGAAGTCCTCGAGCGCGAACTCAAGAAGCACGGCAAGGTTTACTCCGCGCTCATCGAGAACGAGGAAGGGCACGGCTTTGAGAAGGAAGAGACGGCGTTCGGCTACTACGGGGCCGTGGAGCGATTCCTCGACAAGTACTTCCCTGCCGAGTGATCGGTCCTGATGGCCCGGTCTTCGGACCGACCACAGCGTAACTCCAGCCAACGGGCGCCGAGGCCTCTCGCCGGCCTGGCTTACCGCAGCCGCACCGGCGGGTGGTCCGGTTGCCCGATGCTCGGCCGCCGCGATCTCGGCCTCAGCGCGGGCCGCCGCGTCGGACGCGCACGCGGAGCGCCGCATCGGGTATCTTCAGGATATGGGTCCCCAGAACACCTGGCCGCAGGATCACTTCGGGTGAGGTCAGCACCGGGCCGCTGTAGCCTCCGACTTCGTCCATTTCCCAGACTTCACCGTTCTCAAGCACGAAGGAGCGGCGGCCGTTGAAGGAGCGGAGTTCGCCCGTCAGTCGGGTCACCACCTCGTCCGATGCCGCGGCCGGCGCCGGCTTGGGCTTCGCGGGCGCATCGCCCTTGTCCTTCAGAAAGGGAATCCAAGCGCGCACTGAACGACCGGCGGAGGCGACGGCGGACGAAGCGGAGGCCGCAGGGGCTTGGCTGGCGCCACCCGCAGCCGGGGTAGCGGCGGCAACCGGTGTTGCGGGTGCCACCGTGGTGGTTCCCGGCGAGGCCGGACGGCTGACTTCAGCCGCGTCGGTGGCCGGGCGGCCGCCCGCGGGTGATCGTTCCCGGTAGCGTTCGACGACGGCGATGAGCGCGGATCGTTCCGCCGGGGTGAGCTTGGCGAGGCCGATTGCGGCCTGTTCCTCGGGCGAGAGTTCGCGCGTGAAGTCCTGAGCCCGCAGCGAGGGCAGGAAAAGGCCGGCGCAGACGACTGCCCCGGCAACAAAGAAAAGGGCGGAGCGCATGCCGCGATCAAGCCACGCGCTCGTCTCGGGGCAACGTTTTTGGCGGGGCTGGCCTCCGCCACCCCCGGCGTGCAGCCGTCCCTCGGTGGATTTTCGCTTTCCCGCGGAGTTCGAGTCGGACATGGTTGGTTCCAGCAGGTCACGATCCCCTGCCTGCCCGCGGTCCCGGGATTGCGAGTCGCGAGGACATCGGGATTTCGCGCACGCGTCGGCTCTCTTCGTTCCCCCCTCGTTCCCCATGGCCGCTCTCCACTGTCGATCTGATCGTCTCGCCGGGTGCGCTTGGCAGGTTGCCGTCGCCCTCACCGTGCTGCTGCCCGTGGCCCCCGTCCGTGCTGCGGTCGGTGGACCGCCGCTGCATCCGACGCTGCTGTCGGCTGAGTACCAGAAGACCAGCTATCCGGTGATCGCGGCGGAGAAGGATCGTCCGGCGGTGGTGGTCGCCGGGGCTCGCAAGGTGCTGGGCGCGACGGCGCCGCTGGAGACCGCGCGGGCGGCGCGCTATCACCCGGTCCGGGCGCGGCTTGCTCCTCAAGTCCTTGAGCGCACGCGCTTCGGCCTCGCGGATCTGAGTGGACAGCAGATTCAGGCGCAGGACATCAAAGTGGCGGTCGACATCACCGCCGAGGCGAACGTGGCCGACGCCTACTTGCTCGTGATTTCCGAGGACCTGCTGCTGGCGTCATCGGCGAAGGGGGCGGTCAGCAACCCACCGACGCTGCGCTTGCAGGCGGTGGGCACGCTGCATGCGGATGAGACGCAGCAGGTTGAAATGACCCTTCGGGTGGTGAGTCCGCAGCGGTTTGCCGGACGTGCGCAAGGACCGGCCGGAGATGGCTCGGAACGCGTCCTTTATTGGCAGCTCTTTTCCGAAGGGGTTGAGCTGCAGACGAATCTCTCCGGTGAAGTCTCGGCTTTCCATCGGCGCCGTGAGGAGCAGGCGCTGAAAGTGGCGGTTGCGGCGTGGTTGAAGGAGAACGCACGGCGGGACCGGAGCCTCCAGCCCTTCCTGCAGATTCCGCCCTTGCTCGCGTCGAAGGACGGTCTGCCATCGTCGGTCGTGGCGACGCTGGCGGTCGGGCCGGATGGATTGGTCTCGTCGGTCGAGTTTGATTCCGTTCTGGCGCTGGAGTCGCGGGCGGCCCTCCAGACTGCGCTGGGCGGCTGGCTCTTTCTTCCGGCGGTGAAGGCGGGGCAACCGGTGGGCACGACGATTCGGGTGCCGTTGAAGTTCTAGAGCGGTTTCTCCGCGTGCGCCTCGGCGTTGGCGGACGCAAAAAAGCCCCCTCGGTTCCGAGGGGGCTCTTGCGGTCGCGAGGACCCGGGGCCTGCGCCCGCGATCGATCAGAACGGGAGGGACATCGAGACTTCGTAGGTCCGGCCGAGCGCGCTGTGCAGCGCGCCGTTGAAGCCGAAGACCGTGTCCGAGAATGGCGGTTCCTCGTCGAAAACATTGCCGATGCCGCCGCTGATGCGGAGCCCCTTGCCGAAGCCGCGGACGAGGCCGTTGCGGAACTCGTACGAGCCGCGCACATCGACCTTGGTCTGAGACGGGATGCCGTAGTAGACGAAGCCTGCGGCTGAAGTGTACGTCAGATTGTTGCCGGAGCGGTTCGAGTCGAACTTGTCGAGGAACGTCGCGAAGATCGACCCGGAGTACGGACCCTTCTGCCAGAAGACGGACGCGTTGAGCTTCCACTTCGGCGGCGAGAACGTGTCGCCCGCATCGTCCAGTTCCGGCAGACCGGGCCGCACGTTGCGGATGGCCGCCAGCGTGTTCGACGCCGTGGCGTTGACCGTGAACCGGCCGAGGCGCTCCGAGGGGATGCGGTACTCGACGGAGTAGTCGATGCTCTCGTTGCGCAACTCACGGAAGTTCACGAGGGTCGTGTCGACGGAAACCAGACGACCCGGTTGCCCGAGCGGAGTATCGACGGCCGGATCGGGCGCGGCGCGGACCACGCGGCCGGGGAAGGCGGCCTCATTGTTCACGATGTTCTGCGCGCTGACGACCTGGATGACGTTGTTCTGCACCGTGCGGTAGTAGTTGACCGAGAAGTTCAGGCCCTTGGCGAAGGGCGGCTCGAAGACGAGGCCGTAGAACTCGTTGGTCGACGTCTCCGGCTGGATGCCTGGGTTGGCGCCGCGGGTCACGCTCACGCCCGTCGTCGACGCCGGCGTGCGGCGCGGATCCGTCAGGGTGGACGTGAACGGCGTGCCGGTCACCTGGTACTCGGTCAGGCCCGGGGCGCGGAAGCCCTCGGAGTAGCTGCCGCGAATCAGGACCGGGAGGACCGGGACCCAGGACAGGCCGATCTTCGGGATGCTGGCGCTGCCGGCGGCATCGCGGTCCTCGTGGCGACCGGCGAGCTGGAGCTCGAGGCGCTGGAGCATGGGTCGGGCGTTCTTGCGCCCGAAGATCGGGACCGAAACCTCGGCGAAGCCAGCGAGGCTGGTACGTGCGCCCGTCGCTTGGACGGTCGTGGCGACCGGCGTGACGGCTTGGCTGAAGGTAACGCCGAGGCTGGAATTCTTGGCGCGGTCGCTGGAAACGCCCGTCGCCATCTTGATCGTGCCGCCCCACCAGTCGATCACGTCGCCGTCGAAGGTCAGGTCGAACGACGTGAGCTCGGACGTGGTGTCGAGCGTGTTGTAGTTGGCCATGCGCTCATAGATCGTGGCTTGGCTGACGCTGGAGGCGCGGGCGTCGATGAACGGATTCAGCCGCAGCGCCGGATCGGGGTTGGCGAGGGCGGCGGTGATGGCGAGCGTGTTGAAGTCACGCGTGCGCTGGGAGAAATCCTGGTTCTGCCAGCCGACGCCGAGGTCCCAGCGCCACGTGGCGCCGAGGCGGCCGCGGACGCCGAAGAGCGCAGTCTCTGCGATCGTGTGCGTGGCCTGCGTGACGGAGCCGAACTCGTAATGGATCATGCCGACGAGCACGTCCTGTCCGAAGGGATTGTAGGCCGCCGGAACGATGGTGGCGACGTTGCCGAAGCCGGTGGACGCCGCAGCCGAGGAGACCGGTGGCTGCGTCGAGTACAGACCCTGCGTGTCGGTCTTGCCCACGCGCAGGTAGGCTTCGACGCCCGAGGCGAACTCGTAGGAGAAGTTCGCGTTCACGCCCTTGCGTTCGGACGGAGAGACGAGGTCGAGGAAGTTGGCGGTGTTGCCGCGGCGCACGCCGGAGGCGGTGAAGACCGGGGCCCCGGTGGTCGCGTTGTAGCTCGTCGGACCGACGGCGATGAAGTTGCTGAGGGCCGGGGTCTGGCCGGCGCCTTCCGGCACGAGGGCCAGCGGAGTGTTGAGGCCGCCGACCGACATGCCCGTGAGCGTGCCCGTGCGGGCCTGGACGAGGGCGGGGTAGCCCCAGTTGAGGCGCAGGTCCACGCCGCTGACCGGCGTGTTCGTGTTGTTGTTGAAGCCCTTCGTGAACGAGCGGTGATCCTGATTCTTGGAGAACGCGCGCTGGCTGGCCTTGAGGTCGGAGCGATCGTAGTAGTCGACCGTGACCGTGCCGCGGAGGCGGCCCTCGGCGAAGCCCGACGTCACCGTCGCGCCGCGCTCGCGGGCGCCGCCGTGCCACGTGCCCTTGTAGGTGGTGGTGAGCTCATTGCCGACGTAGTTCTTCTTGAGCACGATGTTGATCACGCCGGCGACCGCATCCGCGCCGTAAAGGGCGGAGGCGCCGTCGGTGATCACCTCGATGCGCTCGATCATGCCGAGTGGGATCGTGTTAAGGTCGACGAAGCCCTGGCGGGAGTCGGTCGAGCGGTTGCCCGCGCCGGACTGCGCGACGCGGCGACCGTCGACGAGCACGAGGGTCGAGCCGGAGCCGAGGCCGCGGAGCGAGACGCCGGAGACGCCGCTCTGGGCGGGCGGAGCGGCGGAGCTGCCGGTGAGCAGGTTGAACGCCGGGGTGGTGGTCTCCGTGCGCTGGCCGAATTCCGGGTTGTACTCGTTGGGCGCGCTGCCGCGGCCCGCGGAGATGCCGGAATAGTTTTGCGGAAGGTAATTCAGGAAGTCGGCCAGCGTCATGGCGCCGGTCGAGCGGATGTAGTCGCGGTCATACGTGCTGACCGGCGAGGGACCGACCGTTTCGGTCTGGCGGATGCGACTGCCGAGGACCTCGACCTGCTGCAGTTGGAGCGGCGCGGAGGTCGCGGCCTTCGGAGCGTTGGAGGCAGACGCGCTGCCGGAGGCCGTCTGTCCGTGGGCGGCGGCGGTGGCCACAGCCGCGAGGGCGGTGGCGAGCCAGCGTCGAAGGGAGTGGGAGGTGGTGTGGTGCATGGTGGTCAGTGGTCGGAGTCGCTTCGTGGGAGGAAGCGAAGCAAGTCTCATTAACGAGACCGAAGGGAGAGCGTGGTGAACTCCGAGGCGAGAGAGAAGACCAGAATCAAGGAGAGCCTCTGCTCACGGTCATCGCTCAGGGACCAGACGGGGTGTCCACTGGCGGCTGTCCGGGGATGTTATTCGCGCGACCGGATCCCGGGTTCAGGCCCGGATCTCGCTCGGCGGTTTTGAGGAGATGACGTTTCCCGGGTGATCGTTCAATAGGAGTACTTCAGCGTGACGCCGAAGGTCTGGGGATCACCGAGGACGGCAGCGTAGTGCCCGGCGTTGCCTCCGGCGGGGAGGAGTTGTTCGAAGTAGTCCCGGTCGAAGACGTTGCGCACCCAGATGAAGAGCTCCAGGCCGCGGCCCGTGCGCAGGCCGATGCGGGCGTTGGTCAGGGTGTAGCCGTCGATGTTGAGAAAGCGGGAGGGCGACGGGCTCGACGAGAAGGCGCTGCGGTAGAACGCATCGATGCCGAGGATCGCCTCGCCGCGGTCGCCAAGGCTTCGCAGCGGTTGGGTGAACTCCGCTCCCGCGGAGGCCGCCCAGCGCGACAATCCGGGGAGCCGCCCGCCGGAGATATCCTTGAAGGTGGGTCCACCCGTTTCCTCGAGCGGCGGCGGGGCGTTGGTGAAGCGCACGTACTTGCCGTCGCTGTAGGCGAGCGATCCCCGCAGTGAGACGCCGGGTAGGCGAAGATGTGCGTCGAGCTCCGCTCCACGGACGCGCACCTTGTCCGCGTTGGCAAGGTAGCCGCGATTGAGCGCGAGGTCCGGCGCCTGCACGAGTGTTTGATAGTCGTCGATGTCAGTGTTGAAGACGCTGAGGTTGACCACCGAGTTGGCGGTGGGATTCGCCTTCACGCCTGCTTCCAGATGCCCGACGTACTCCGGCTTCACGATGGCGAGTTCGGTCATCACGCGGCTGCCTTCGGTGGGCAGGCCGCCGAGGTTCAGCCCGACGGGCTTGTGACCGGTCGCGTAGGTGGCGAAGATCCGCCAGCGTTCGCTGGCCTTCACGTGGGCGGTGAACTGGCCGGACACCACGGTGTCGTCGACCCGGGCCGTGAACGCCTGATCGGAGTACACCGAGCGCTTGAGCGCGAGCAGCGCGGGATCCGAGGTCGGCAAGCCGCCGTAGGTCTCGCGGCGGAAGTCGACCTGCTTGTCGTCGTAGTTGGCGCGCAGCCCCAGCAGGAGGTCGACCCGGCGGTTGAGCGACCACTCGACCTGTCCGAACGCCGCGCCGCTCAGGGAGTCGAGCTTCGGATACGACTTGATGCCGTAGCCGTCGAGCAGTCCGGGCGTGCGCCACAGTGGGCTCGTGCTGCTTTGCGCGAAGCGCCATTGGGCGCCGCCCGCCTGCTCGATCTGCACGGGATCGGGTCGCAGCTTCTGCGCGAGCGCATACACACCCACCACGCCCGTGAGGCGCGAGGCCAGCCTGCCGGCCCAACGGATCTCCTGGGAGGTCTGCTGGTGGGTGGACGTCGCTTGCGAGAGCGTGAGGGCGGGAAGCGCGGTGAAGTCCCGGTCATTCGAGGGATCCCAATCCCAGAAACGCCACGCCGTCGTTGAGGTGATCGTGCCCGCCGGCAGCTCCACGTCCACGTTCAGCGACACGCCGCCGTAGTCATTGCCGGAGCGCCACTCCGAGTCGTGGTCGATCCGGCGGGCGTACGGGTCGGGGTTGGGCACGGCGTACCCAAGGTCCGCGATGATGGCGCTGAACTGGCGATAGGCCGGGCGGCGGGTGGGGACGACTCCCGCCAGGACTTGGGCGTAGCCGACCGGGTGCTGGCGGCTCAGATCGGCGGACAGGAGGACGTCCACCCGTCCGTCCACGCTGTAGAGCAGTTGCCCGCGGACTCCGAGGTTATCGAGCTCGTTGACCCTCTGCCGGGTCAGGGTGTTGAGGAGCAGGCCGTCGCGGCGGGTGCCGGAGACCGAAACGCGACCGGCGAAGTGGCCTCCCAGCGGCCCCGTCAGCGACGCTTTGGTCTGGATGAAGCCGAAGTTGCCGTAGCTGCTCTCGAACGTGCCCCGGTGGGTGAAACTGGGCTTGCGGGAAGTGATGTTGAACGCCCCGGCGGTCGTGTTCTTCCCGAAGAGTGTCCCCTGGGGTCCGCGCAGCACCTCGATCCGCTCCACATCGAGGAAGTCCAGCGTTGCCGCCGCGGGCCGCGCGAGGAACACGCCGTCCACGTAGAATCCAACGCTGGCGTCGATACCGTCGTTGGTCAGGCCGAAGGTCGTGCCTTGGCCGCGGATGTTGATCGCCGTGTTGCGGGGGTTGGAGGAGTAGAACTGCACCGAGGGGATCAACTCCTTGAGCCGGTTCACGTTGAAGGACTGGCTCGAATCAACCTCGTTCCCGCCCACCACGGAGATGGGAATCGGGACGTCCTGCGCGGCCTCGGTGCGCCGACGGGCGGTGACCGAGAACTCCGACAGGAGGACGGGTGCCGTGGCGGCACGGTCGACCCGCCCGGTTTCTCCCGGAGACCGGGTCTTCTCCGGCCCGGCTTCGATCGGAACCGCGAGCGTCACGAGTGACCGCTCCGACGCCGCGGCCTTGCTGGCGGAAGGCCGCTCGGCGGGTCGGAGTCCGTCCGCGGGGATGCCCGCGTCGCTCCGCGCCCGCGGAGTCGGTTCGGCACCTTCGGAGGGCGCGTGCGCCAGCGCGGCGGGCACGCTGGAGAAAATGAGGGAGGCAAGAAGAAGGTTCGTAGGCGAAGGCATGGGAATGCAGGGAATCCAAACGGGACGGCAGGAGACGGAGGGAACCCGGCCGACACGGCCGGTCGGTGGCCTCGACGCGTGGACTAGGTCAGACCGGTCCGTCAGCGGAGGCAGAGGCAAGCGAAGCGCAGTCCGGTCGTCCGGAGGCTCCGACACTCTCACGTGGCTCGGGGAACGCCGTGGTCGGCTGGTCCTCTCGAGCCGCAATTCACGCCACGAGGCGAAGAATCACGCCCTCACGGTGGGAGGCGGCGGATTCATTGTCAACTAATTTGATATGATTACTATTGATTGAGAACCGAGCCCTCGGAAGGCGAAGGGGGCGGGGTTCCCTCGCATGGGCCAATCTTTACTTAAATAATTGATCGAAAATTACTTAAGAACTCAATTGGCCGTGCGTGCGTCACCGAGGGGCAAAAGCCGACGGCTGATTTTCGGCCGATCGGTGGAGGAATGGGCGCGCCTGCTCGCGAGGGCGATGAGAGGCGGCGAGGGGCGGCGGGTGCCGCGCTGGGAGGCGTGGACCGGGACGCGCGTCAGCGGGCGCGCAGGCGCACGCCGTCGCGAACGGTATCGCCGGGGTGAAGCACGACGGAGTCGCCGGGAGCGAGCCCGCCGGTGAGTTCGGCCTCGGCGTCATTGCGGCGCCCCACGGTCACCTCGCGCAAGCGGGCGCGGCCGGCGGCGACGGCGAAGACGGCCCAGCGGTCGCCCTGCCGGAAGAGGGCGCCGACGGGAACCTTCAGCGTCGAGGTCACTTCCTCGGTCACGATGCGTGCCTCCACGCGGAAGCCGTCGCCGAGAGAGCGGCGCACGTCCACCGGGCTGGTCAGGTCGGCCAGTACGTTCACCCGCTGCTCTTCGACTCCGAGGGCGGAGACCTTGGTGAAGCCGGACGGCTCGACGACGCGTACGCGCGCCGTGAGCGGGGCGGTTCCGCCCCATTGTTCGATGCGGACTCGCGCGCCGAGGGGGATCCGCACCGCGTCGGTGGACAGGGCCTCGATGACCACTTCCAAGTCGGTCGGATCGCCGACCTCCACGAGGCGCGCCCCGGCAGCCACCACGGTTGCGCTTTCCTCGAAGACGCGGAGCACCCTTCCCGAGATTGGCGCGCGGATCTCGCGCCGGGCCTCGGTCCCGGCGTCCTTCCCGTCCGAGGTCATCAAGGCTGCACGGGCGACTTCGACCTCGTAGTCGGCGATCCGCTGCGCGAACTCAGCGGAGCGCAGGGCGGCGGCGGCCTCGGCCTCGCGGCGCTCCGCGGCGTCGAGTTCCTGGTGGGACAGGCTGGATTGCGCGTGCAGGCCGCGGGCGCGCTCAAGGTCGGTTTTGGCGTAGGCGTGGTCCGACTGGGCACCCTGCAGGAGCGGAACCGTGCGGGACTGCTCCGCTTCCGCCGCCTTGACGCGGGCCTCGGCCTGCGCGCGCGCCCGCGGATCGAGCAGCGCGGGGTCTGCTGGTTCGAGCGTGGCGATGACCGTCCGCCCGGCTTCCACCGCGTCGCCGGGACGCAGCGTCACGCGGAGCAACCGACCGGAAAGGGGGGCCGAGATGACGTGCCGCTGGCGGATCCGGGTGCGGCCCTCCTCGACGACCTCGAGCGTGAGGGGTCCGCGGGTCACCGTCGCGAGGTCGACGGGGGTGGCGCGGGGGCGGAGCGCCCATCCGAGCGTGCCGACTGCGGCCACGGCGGCGAGGGCGAGCCAGAGCGAGAACGTCTTGGATTTCATGGGAGAGCGGTTGGACGGCGGCGGCCTAGTCGCGCGACTTGAGCACGGCGATGAGATCGAGGCGGTCAATCCGGCGCCGGACGATGAGGCTGGAGATGAGGGTGGCGGCGAGCACGGTGATCACGGCCGTCGCGTAAGTGGCCGGTTCGATCACGAGTGGAAAGTGCTGCGTCTCGGTCTCGAGGGCCCGCACGGTGAGGCGGGCGAGGAGGTTGCCGAGCACGAGGCCGGTGGGCACGGCGAGCAGCGTGAGGACGCCGATCTCGCCGAGCAGCGTCGAGGACACCTCGCGGCGGGTGAGGCCGATGACCCGGAGCGTCGCCAACTCCCACGCCCGCTCGGAGAGGGTGACCCGGGCCGCATTGTAGACCACACCGAAGGCGATGATTGACGCGAAGATCACGTTGAACAGGCGCATCCGCAGCAGGTTCTCCGACATCAGTTTTCGGAAGCTCGCGATCAGGGACTGCGTGGACGTGACCCCCGCGATCCGCGGCGTCTGCTTGATCTGGCGGTAGAGGGCGGGTTCCTCGCGGGCGTCGGCGAGGACGAACGCGCCGGAGAACACCGCGCCTTCGCGCAGGAAGGCGTTGAGCTCCTCGCGCGAGACGTACGCCGCCTGACCGGAAAAGTCCCGCACCGTGCCGGCGACCGTGAGGGAGCGCACCGGGCGCGCGCCCTCCAGCACCTCCACCTCGAGCAACTCGCCCGGACTCACGTCGAGCAACTGCGCCAACTTCTCGGACAGCAGCAGCCCCCGCGCGGGAAGTCGCGTGGGCCTTCCCTGAAGGTCGATCGGGCGCAGTAAAGTCGTGTCCGTCTCGAGCCCGAGCAGCGAGGTGAGGCGGGAGCGCGGCCCCTTGCGCAGCCGGACCGCCACCGAACGGAATCCCTCCGTCCGCAGGACGCCGGGCAGGCGGGCGGTGCCGTGCAGGATATCCCGGGAGGACGGCTCGACGAAGGCGATGCTGTAGTCGAAGCGCTGGGTGGCCTCGAACTGGTCCTGCATCAGGCGGTCGACGAGGTCGGAGCTGAACGAGCCGAGGATCATCACCGCGATGCCGAGCGCGATGCCGAGCGCGGACAGCGCCGCCCGCACCGGATGACGGGCGACCTGCCGGAGGGTGAGCTGCGCGAGCGGGGGCAGCGGCCAGCGGCGCCCTTGCCGGGCGGGGAAGCCGAGGTGGAACTGCGCCGGCGCCTCGGGCCGCATGGCCTCGGCGGGCGCGAGACGGACCACGCGCAGAATCGCCATCGCCACGCTGAGCACGCCGGCGAGGGCGCTGATGCCCACGGCGCTCGCCATCACCGCGGCGCTCACCTCGTAATGCTGATCCGGGAAACGGAAGAACCGCACGTAGAGGTCCGCCAGCCCCGAGCCGAGCCAGGCGCCGACCGCGGTGCCGAGCGCGGCCCCCACGAAGACGATGAGGAGCGCGAACTGGAGGTAATGAGCGCCGATCTCCCCGCGCGTGTACCCGAACGCCTTGAGCGTCGCGATCTGCTCGCGCTGCGTCGCGATCATCCGGTTGAGCACGACGTTGAGGATGAACGCTGCCACCAGCAGGAAGATCACCGGTGCCACCAGCGCCATCGCCCGCAGCTGGGAAAGCTCGTTCGCCACGGTCCGGTGCGAAACGTGTTCCTCGCGCCCGTATGCGCCGCGCCCGCCGTAGGGTGCGAGCAGGACGTCGATGCCGGCCTTCACCTCGGGGAGGGAGGCACCCGGGGTGACCGCCACCGCGAGATCGTTGAACGCCTTCGCTAGGTCGAACGCAGCGGCGAGCGGGCGGTCCCGCATCCACAGCACGCCGAAACGGCGGTCGTCCGGCACCAGGTCGCCGCCCCGGATCTGGTAGACGTACTCCGGCGAGAGCGCGATCCCCACGACGGTCAGCTGCTCCCGCCTTCCGTTGATCACCGCGCGGAGCGTGTCGCCTGGCCGCAGGCCGTGCGCGCTGGCGAAGGCCTCGTTCGCCAGGACCTCGCCGCGGCGCTCCGGCTCCGGCCAGCGACCGCGGCGCAGGTGGAGCCGGCTCAGCACCGGTTCCCCGCGGTCTGGGATCGACACCAGCCGGCCGACCGCCGGCTCCACGACGCCCGGCAGGTCGAGCGTCACCTCCGCCACGACCCGGGTCTGCACGGTCGCGACGCCGGGAATCTCCGCGAGGCGGCGCGCGAGCGAGACCGGGGCGCGCTGGAGGTGCGCGAAGAGGTGCGGCAGCCGGGCCTCGTCGTAGTAGCGGGCCGCCCTCCGCTCGAGCGACTGCAGCACGCTCACCGACATCACGAAGGTCGCCACGCCGCAGGCCACCACGAGGCTGATCGCGACCGCCTGACTCCAGAGCACCCGCAGGTCGCGCAGGAGTTTACGCTGGAGGGCCTTCATCGGGATGCGCCTCGCCGCCTACCAGACGAGCGACGAGGCCGGTGCCCGAGCCGGGTTGCGGTGCAGGTTCGCGATCCGGCCGTCCGAGAGCGCGACGACGCGGTCCGCCATCGCCGCGATCACGGCGTTGTGGGTGATGATCACGGTCGTGG
>CAZEJZ010000029.1:0-14085 GCA_964512415.1 uncultured Opitutaceae bacterium | reverse complement strand
GGAGCAGGTCCGCCTGCGGGATCGCGAGCGCTCCGCGTCCCTCCGCGTACTGGCGGTAGGTGGCGTCGTCGATGGGCACGACCATGTTGTTCGCGTCGTTGCCGCCCGCGAGGAAGAGGCACACAAGGGCCTTGAAGTCTGCCTGCGGGGCGCCGGCCATGCGGGGGCCCGCGGGCGTGAAGGGGCTGCCGGTATCGGCCACGGCGCCGACCATGCGCAACTGGGCGAGTTGGGAGAGTAGTCCGGTCGCGGTGACGGCGGCGCAGCACGAGCCGAGGAAGCGGCGGCGCGACGGATCGAAGAGGCGGGGGGTGGTGTTCATGGCGGGCGGTGGGGTCGGTTACTTCTGGATGGCGCCGGCGGGAGAGGAAACGATCAGGTAAGCCGCGGAACGGACGCGCTCGAGGCGCGTGGCGTCGCTGGTGGCAGGCATGGCGGTGATGGCTTGGACGATGCGATCGGAGGTCGCTTTCGGGAGGGAACCGGATGCCAGGCTGAGGGCGAGTCGGTCGACGAGTGCGGCCGGCGTGTTCGCGAGCGTGAGCATTGCGGCATCGAAGCGCGCCCCGACGGTCTGGTTGTCCGTGTCGGTGGCGACGGCCCTCGTCGCATAGATCTGATTCCACAGGAAGTTCGGAACCGTCATCGCCGTCGTATCGTTCAGGATCTGATACTCCGGCGCATAGAGACCGGCGCCCGCGAGGAGCCCGGGCTGGACGTAGTCGGGTTCGAAGAAGTTGAACACCGTCGGCGCGCGCAAGGGAGTCTGGGCGAGGCTCGCGTCCGTCTGACCCGCGAGGTAGGGGATGCGGCCGCTGTTGGAACCGGCGCCGAGCGCGCGGACCACGGCGGTCGCGCGCAGGACGGGTTCGCGCAGCTTACCGAAGCTCGCGGACTCGATCATCTGCGGCGAGCGAGCTTCGTAGTCGGTGAGGACGGCGCGGACCACGGCTCCCATGTCGCCGCGGATCCCGTTGCCGTTGTTCGCGAAGACCTGGCCGACGCGGTAGACGTAGCCGGGGCTCGGGTTGCTCGTCACGAGTCGCTGGATCAGCTGACGGGAGATGAACACGCCCGTGTTCGGATGCTGGACCAGCGTGTCGAGTGTGTCGGCGAGATCCTTCTGGGCGGTCTGGTTGGCCGGCAGCACCCGGCCGCCGACGATCGTCTTGGGCGCGACATCGTGGAACGCCGCGTAAGCCTGCATCGGGCGGAGGTAGTTGGCCGCGCCGCCCATGAAGTTCGGCGTGGCGGCGGTCGAAGCGTAGGACCAGCCGGTGAAGACCTTGGCGACTTCCGAGATCGTCTTCTGGTCATACGTCGGGATGGGAGCGCCGGTGGGGTCCAGCTTCAGCGAGCCGTCGGGGTGCAGCTGGTTGATTCCGATCGTGAACAACTGCATCACCTCGCGGGCGTAGTTCTCATCCGGGAAGGAGGTCTGCACGCCTTGCGCGTTGTACGTGCCCTTGGCGTTGCGGAGATGGCTGAGGTAGATGCCCATCGCCGGGCTGAGCGTCACTTCCTCAAGCAGCGTGCGGAAGTTGCCGAACGCGTTCTTTGCGAGGAGATCGTAGTAGACGGCCAGCGCGGACGGCTGGTTGGCCAGCACCGCGTTGTTCTCGGACACCACAAAGATCTGGCTGAGGGCGAAGGCCACGCGCTGGCGGAGCTGGTCCGGACCGTCGATGGAGATCTTCCACCACGCCGCTTGGCGATTGGACTGGGTGAGTTGAGCGTTGCCGGCGGGCTTGCTGAACGCGATGAAGTCGGCGTCCGTGGCTGCATCGTGCGACGAGATTGGCGCGGCCATCTGGCTCGTGATCCATTGATCGAGCGCGGCCGCGGTCTTGCCGGTCAAGGCCGTGATGTCCTCGGGCGTGGGGCCGAACGTTGCTTGGGTGAGGAAGCGTGCCGCATCGGTGGCGGTGAGCGCGGAGGCCGACAGCGCGGGCGGCGGGGCCGGCGGCGTGAAGGCCAGCGAACCGGTGGTGCGGACGAATGCCCCGCGGAGCTCACCGGTCGGTGCGTTCGCGGTCTCGATGGCCACGAACACCCGGCCCTCGCGGATCGCGTTCACGATCTCATTCACGGTGAGGCTGCCGCTGGCCGAGATGTTCCACTGCAAGCCGGAGATCTGGCCGTTCGGGAGTCGCAGCAGGTCGGTGCCGACCTGCCCCGGCTCGCCCAGCCGGAGGTAGGCGACGGTCTGAGCGGAGCTGAGGCCGTTGAACGAGACGTTGATGACGGCGTACGAGTTGTCGCTGCTCAGCTGGAGGGAGGCGCTTCCGGAGGCGCTGGAGCCGGTGACGCCGGTCGGAACCCGCAGGCTCGAACCATAGAGCGTGCCCGGATTGTAGAAGATGGTTGCCGTGGCGTTGTTGCTCGCGCCCACCGAATAGACCGGCCCATTGACGAGATTGACGATGACGGACTTGTTCGGGGTCATGCCCGCCGAGGCGTCCTTCACGACCGGGGCGACGCTGACAGTCGCGCTCTCGGCGCCCGCGGGGATGGTGACCGAGTCGGGAAGGGCGCGGTAATCCGTGCCGCTCGCCGCGGATCCGCTCGCGGTGAAGTAAACGGTGAGGGGCGAGGTGGTCGGACCGGTGCGCGACACGGTGAAGACCGCGGGCGGCGCGCTCAGCGTGTCGGTGGTGGCCACCGAAGCGGCGATCGCCACGGTCGGGCGTTGCTCGGTGGTGAGGTCGTAAAGCTCGACGAGGGCCAGGCCGGTGGCGTTGTTCACGCCGGAGACCTGGACGCTGTAGCTGCCGGGTTCGAGGTCCGCGATGAGGGAGGCATCGCGCGAGCCTTGGGCGAACGCGAACGCGCCGGCCCTGGCGGCGGCGGCGTTGATTGCGGCTGCGCTCACCGAGCCCCAATTGTCGTTGGTGGCGACCGCCACGTTGGCACTGTTGAGGACGGAAATGGTGGGATCGGACAGCGTGTCCGTGAGCCCGAAGTTCGTAAGTGCCGGGCCGGCGGCGCGGACGAGGAGCTGTCGATTTCCGGACCCCGGAGCGACGACGACGCCGGTGATCAGGATGCCGCTGCCCGTGCCGACGACGGCGCGCGTGGAAAGGTTGATGAGGCGCGATGAACCGCTGACGTCATAGACTTCCAGCAGGGAAATGCCGGTCCGCGCGGTGCCGAGGCCAGTCACTTGAGCGGTGTAGCTGCCCGGAGGAAGTGTCAGCAGGAGGGCCGCATCGCGGCTGTTGGCGGCGAACGGGAATGCTCCGACGGTCGTGAGCGTCGCGGCGCTCCCGATGCTCGCGGTCGTCCAGTTGTCGTTCACGCCGATTGACTTGTTCTGGCCGTCGAAGACCTCGAGCCGCGGGTCGGCGAGCACCCCGCTGACGCCGAAGCTGGACAGCGCCGGGCCGGCGGCGCGGATCAGCACCTGCTTGGAGGCTCCGGCCTCGACGACGAAACCGATGATCGGTGCGCTTGCACCGGTCCCGACTTGCGTGCGGGTGGAGAGGTTGGACAGCCGCTGTGCGGATAGCGAGGCGACGAGGACGGATCCGAGGATCGCGAGGCGGAGGGGGCGCGTCAGGAGCTTCATCGGGCAGGTGGGGTCGGGGTTCCCATTTCCGAAACGAGCTCACGCGGCCGGTCCAGAATGGTAGAACGTGTTCGATCAAAGACTTGCACCTCGTTAGGGCGAGTCCAGAAAGCGCAATTACGTGTTAATTCTGACTTGATAATCGAATGCGATAATTGTCCGTCTCGGTCTGAATTGTCGCCCGGTTGAGGTGTAAACTGCTTTTGATTAGATGTTTAAATTCAGCCCACAGTGCCGGATTCAGGAAGCGGCTCGAACTGTCCGCGTTGTCGCGACGGTGCCTCGCGACGGGTGTCGGGCAGGGTTGCGAAGTTCCCGGCGCGTTGCTGGGTTGCTGCGATACTTCTCCGCCCATGCGTGCTCTGTTCCGGTTTGGTCTGCTCGTCGGCTCCGTGCTGTCACCGCTTCTCGCCGACTCGGCGGCGCCCGAGACGCCGCGGGAGTGGATTGATCCCGCGACGGGGCATCGCGTGCGCCGGCTTTCCAGCGAGGGAGGCACGGCGTCGCTTTACTTTCACCAGGATGCTTTTCTTCGCGATGGGCGTCGGATGTTGGTGACGACGCCGCAGGGGATCGCGGCACTGGACATCGAGCGGGGGGACGTCCGCGTCTTGATCCCGCGGGAGCAGGCGACGCTCGGCGGATCGTCCGGCCTGGAGGTCGGCCACCGCACCGGTCGGGTGTATTTCGAGCGCGAGCAGGCCGTTTGGATCGTGGACCCTGAAACCGGGGAGACGCGGAGGATCGCCGCGCTGCCGGAGCGGGGCAAGATGTCGGACATCAACGCCGACGAGACCTTGTTGGTGGGAACGACCTCGGCGCCGGGGTATCCACCGGTCAATACATGGCCGCCGAAGGGAACCGTCATGCATGGTCCGGACGGCCGCGAACTGACCTTCGCCGAGATGCGCGAGGTGCTGATCAACCGTCGTCTGGAGCAGCGCGTGCCGATGACGCTCTTCACGCTGGATCTGCGGACCGGGGAGGTGACGACGATCCGGCGGACCACCGACTGGCTGGGGCACGTGCAATGTTCACCGACGGATCCCGGCCTCATCATGTTTTGTCATGAAGGCAACTGGCACAAGGTGGAGCGTCTTTGGACGATCCGGACCGACGGCACGGGGCTGGCGCGGGTGCATGCGCGGACGATGAATATGGAGATCTGGGGCCACGAGTTCTTCTCCGCTGATGGCCGCACGATCTGGTACGACCTGCAGACGCCGCGGGGCGAGGTCTTCTGGCTCGCGGGCTACGAACTCGCGACCGGACGCCGCACGTGGTATCACGTTGAGCGCAATGCGTGGTCGGTGCACTTCAACATCTCGCCGGACGGGCGCCGGTTCGCCGGCGACGGCGGCGACGCGGAGATGGTGGCGAAGGCTCCGGACGGAAAGTGGATCTACCTCTTCGAACCCGAGGGCATTGCGGACGTTGCCGGAATCAGCGCGCCCGGCGCGGACACGCTGGTGCACCCCGGACGCCTGCGGGCGCGCCGCCTCGTCAATCTCGGCGTGCATGACTACCGCGTGGAGCCCAATGTGCGCTTCAGTCCCGACGGTCGCTGGGTGATCTTCCGCGCCAACCTGCACGGCGCGGTGCACACCTATGCGGTCGATACGGTTCCAGCCGCGCCTAGCCCCTGACCCGGCGGTCGCGCGGACGGGAGCTCGCGCGGGCGTGGCGCGGAGGCAGTCCGCGGGATCTTGTGTTCGGGGAGTTTCGCCGTGTGTAGCACGTGGGGCTCGTTCTCGATAAGCGTATGGAGGTAGTAGTGGTGGTGAGCATGAGATATCCGTTCCTGGCGGCAATCGCCCTGAGTAAATTCTTGCCTGCCCGTTTCGCCCTCCGCATTGCGAAGAGCACTCACCCCGTCGTCTCCGTCTCCGCGCCTACACCCATGAAGGTTCTGTCACGACGCCGTCTTGCCGCTGCATTACTCGGGCTGGCCCTCGCCTGCACCGCCTCGGCCCAATCCGCCCGGCTCGCCAACATCTCCACGCGCGGCCAGGTCGGCGCCGGGGCCGACAACCTCTTCGGCGGCCTCGTGGTCGCTGGCGGACCTAAGACCGTGCTCGTGCGGGCGATCGGTCCCGGGCTCGCCGCCTTTGGCGTGCCCGGCACGCTGGGCGACCCGAAACTCGAGATCTTCTCCGGTCAGACCAAGATTGCGGAAAACGACAACTGGAACGCGGCCGACGTCGCGCGCTTCGCCCAGGTCGGCGCCTTCCCGCTTCCCGCCGACAGCAAGGACGCCGTCGTTGTCGTGACCCTCCAGCCCGGCGCCTACACCGCCAAAGTTTCCGGCAATCCCTCGACCGGCTCGGGACCTGCCGACACGGGCGTCGCCATCCTCGAAGTCTACGACCTCGGCGGTGCGGGCCAGCTCGTCAACATGGCTACCCGCCTCGCCGTCGGCACCGGCGCCAACGCCGCGGTTGCCGGCTTTGTCGTCGCGCCCGGCGGGGGCACGCGCAAACTGCTCGTGCGCGGCGTCGGCCCGGCGCTCGCCGCCTTCGGCCTCGACGGCACGTTGCCCGATCCGAAGCTCACCGTGCTCGACGCGACCGGCGGCGACGTCGCCGTGGCCAGCGCCAACGGCAGCGCCGGCGTCCTCACCGCCGCGGCGGGACAGGCCGGTGCCTTTGCGACGACTGCGACCGACACCGCGGTAATCGTCAACGTCGCCCCCGGCTCGTACACCGCGCAACTGGCCGGCTTCAGCGGCACGACCTCCGGCGTCGCGCTCATCGAGATCTACGATGTCACCAACGCCGCCAGCCTGCCACCCGCCTTCGGCCAGTCGCAGCGGCTCTTCTTCGCGAATCTCCGCGGCAGCACGACCGGCTCCACTTCCTCGGGTTATGCGACGGTGCTCTTCGATCCCAACACCAACACCGCGACGGTCAGCGCGTCGTTCTCCAATCTCTCGTCCGCTCAGACTGGCGCGCACCTCGTGCTCGGCAGCGGCGCCGGCACCTTCGTGCTCAATCTCCCGCGGGGCCAGGTCAGCGGCATCCCGTGGACTTTCCCCGCGAGCGGTCCGTATTCCTCGTCCGCGATCGTTACCGCACTGCTCAACGGCGAAATCGCCGCGCAGGTCGACACCGCCACCTTCCCTGCCGGTGAACTGCGGTCGAACCTAATCCCTGTGCGCGGCTCCACTACCTTCACCGTACCCGCCGCGCCGCCCGCGCTCCCCGCCGGCCTGCTCGCGTCGCCCAGCGACATCGACGCCGCACGCTTCCTCATCCAAGCGACATTCGGTCCCACGCCCGCGACCATCGCCGCCCTCCGCGCCCGCGGGATCAACGGCTGGCTCGATGATCAGTTCGCACTCCCCGTGACGTCGGCCCTCGCCGGGCTTAACGCCGACGTCACCGAGTTTCCCAACCCGCCCACCGCTGATCCCGCGCTGTACACGATTTACCATTACTGGAATTGGCTCCCTGCCTGGTGGAAGATCTCCCTCACCGCGCCCGACCAGCTGCGCCAGCGCGTCGCCTTCGCCTTGAGCGAGGTGCTCGTTGTTGGCAGTTCGAGCGAGCTGCCGAGGAAGGCCAAGGCGCGCTACTACGATCACCTTGTCACCGGCGCCTTCGGCAATTTCCGCCAGCTGCTCGAGGACGTCACGCTGAGCCCCGTCATGGGCACCTGGCTCAGCCACCGCGGCAACCAGAAGTCCAACCCGGTCACCGGCTCCGCCCCGGATGAAAACTACGCTCGCGAGGTCATGCAGCTCTTCACCATTGGACTCGTGCAGCTGCAACCCGACGGCACGCTGCTCCTCGACGCCACTGGTCAGCCCATTCCCACCTACCATCAGGGCATGGTCTCCGAGCTGGCCAAGGTTTTGACCGGTTGGACCTTCGCCGACTACCCGGCCAACACCACCTCGGTGCGCGATTTCACCAACCAAAATTCTCCGCACCCTGACAACAATGTCCTGCCTGAGACCATCGCCTGGCTAAACCCCATGCGCTACTATGATGCGTTCCACGACAAAACCGAGAAGCGGATCGTCAGCGTCCGCCAGACTTCCCCGCTCGACGCGCCGCCTACCGTGATTCCCGCCGGCCAAAGCGGTCCAGCCGATCTGAAGGCCGCCCTCGATGCGCTCTTTCAACACCCGAACACCGGCCCTTTCCTCAGCCGTCATCTGATCAAATTCCTCGTCACGAGCAACCCGAGCCCCGGTTACGTCTACCGCGTCGCCCAGAAATTCGCCGACGACGGCACCGGGACCCGCGGTAATCTCGGCGCCGTGGTGCGCGCCATCCTTACGGACTACGAGGCCCGCTCGCCTGCTGTCTTGAACAATATCGGCTATGGCAAGATCAAGGAACCCATCCTGCGCTTCACTGCCTTCTTCCGCGCGCTCAATGCCCGCGCCCCCAACGGGCGCTACTTGGATAGCTACGTCGGCGATCCTCGCTCGCCGGATCGCTACGCCCCAATCAACTTCATGGCGTCTCCCTTCGGTAGTATTGGCCAGGGACCCCTCGATTCCCTGTCCGTCTTCAACTTTTTCTCTCCCAATTACTCGCCGCCCGGCGCGTTGGCCGCAGCCGGTCTTGTCGCTCCCGAACTCGAACTCATCGACGCTAATTACAGCATATCAATTCCAAATAGGCTCGTCGAATTTGTCTACCGCGACAGCGCCGGACTCCCCGCTCCCCCGAGCGGTCCGTCGCCGTTCATCGAACTCGACTTCTCCGCCTTCCTGCCCAACGCCGGGAATCCCTCCGCCCTCGTCGAACAGCTCAATCTGATCTTCTGCGGCGGCCAGATGGCGGCCGGCACGCGCACTCGAATCATGTCCGCGCTGCTCGCACTCGAGCCCGGCACCTCCGAACGCGAGCGCGTGCAGACGGCACTCCATCTCACCATCGTTTCGCCCTCCGCGGCGACGCAGCGCTAAACCAACGTTGCGCCCCGTCTCTTGCCCGCCTGTCACTCCATGAATCGCCGCCGCTTCCTCGGACAATGCTGCGCCGCCGTCGGCACCACCGGCATCTTATCGACGCTCGCCCAGCTTCGCGCGATTGGCGCCGTCGCCGGCAGCAACCTCGATCGCACCCGGGCGGCCGCGCTGCCCCCGGACTACAAGGCCCTCGTCTGCCTCTTTCTCGGTGGCGGCAACGACGCCGCCAACCTCGTCATCCCCGCGGACAATGCCACGTACGGCACCTACGCCCGCGCGCGCGGCGAACTCGCCGTTGCTCAACCCAGCCTGTTGCCCATCGCGCCGCGCCGCTATTCCGACGGTCGCGCCTGGGCGTTGCATCCCTCCGTGCCAGCCCTACGCGACCTCTTCGCCGCGGGCAAACTCGCCGTCCTCGCCAACGTCGGCACTCTCGTCCGCCCGACCACACTCGCCGACTACAACGCCGGCAAGAACCTGCCCCCGCAGCTGTTCTCCCACAGCGATCAGCAGCTCCAATGGCAGAGCGGCGTGCCCGACAAACCGTTCCAAACCGGCTGGGGTGGCCGCCTCGGCGACCTCATCGCCGCGTTCAACTCGAGCAACGACATCTCCCTAACCATCTCCATTGCCGGCAACAACGCCTTCCAGCGCGGCGTCACCGTTACGCCTTACACCGCCAATGGGTTTAGCGTGCCGCAGTTCGGATTTGGCCCCAACTCGCCCAACCTGCCCATCCGCACGCAGGCCGTATTCAGCATCTTCGCCGATTCGCCACCCCACCTCCTCGAAGCCGCATTCGGCAACACGTCCGCCGACGCGAACAACGACGGGTTCAGGCTAAACCCCATCCTGACCAATGCGCCGGCCCTACGCACTGTCTTTCCCGGCGCCAAGATCGGTCGCGATCTCGCCTCGGTCGCAAGGCTGATTTCCGTCGCCCCTGCGCTGGGCCTCAAGCGCCAGATCTTCTTCGTCGATGTCGGCGGCTGGGATCTCCACGCCGCGCAACTGACCGGCCATGGCCCGCTCCTCGCCCAGCTCAGCGAAGCAATGCAAGCCTTCTACGATGCCACCGTCGAACTCGGCGTCGCCAACCAGGTGACGACCTTCACGGCGTCCGAATTCGGCCGCACCTACATCCCCAATGCCAGCGGCACCGACCACGGCTGGGGCAACCACCAGCTGATCATGGGCGGCGCCGTTCAGGGCGGCGATATCTACGGTCAGATGCCGAGCCTCGTCGTCGGCGCCAACGACGACACCGGCCGGGGCCGCTGGATTCCCTCGACCAGCGTCGACGAGTACAGTGCCACGCTCGCGTCGTGGTTCGGCGTCAGCGCGGCGAATCTCCCGATCGTGCTCCCCAACATTGGCCGCTTCGCCAGACCGAATCTGGGATTCATGAGCTGAGGCGTTTTCCCGGCGGCGACGGCGCGCTGCCCTCCACTGTTCTGGAGGACGCTGCGCTGTCAGCGCCACGGTTTCGTTGCGAATCCATCCCGCCCGCGCAAACCGTTGCTGATAGGAAATCGCTTTCCGGCCCTCCGGGGAATTGACCCGGAGTTGAAGCTGGAAGCGGTCATTTCCGTCATTTTCATGGTCGGAGGATGGCTGAAGGTGCCATGGGGTTTAGTGTGCGTTTTCCGGGGTGCGGGGCGCGCCCGCATCCCGGAAACCGAACCTCGCCAGCCAGAGGGTGCGGAAATGCAAGAGAAGGCGGGCCGTCGGGGCTCTCAGTTCCGCGCGAACACCGGTTCGTGGTCGTAGTCGGGGAACGGATGCTCAAGCCAAGGCTCGATGAGGGGCTCGGCGGGTTGCGGTGGGTCGCGGGCGGACTCCACGCGCACGCCTGCCTCCCACAAGCCGAGGTGGCTCAGGGTGAGCTCGATGACGTCGGTGTGGTCGATGAGCGACACGATGCGCATCTGGTGCTGGCAGTGGGGGCACAGGAGCGGGTCGGCTTCCCAGACTTTCTTGATCAGTTCGCGCCACTTCTTGGAGGTGATCCGGCGAGGCTTGAACGCGGAAACGTCGATGATCTCGCCCCCGGCGTCGGCGGCCTCGGCTTCGGCATCTGCCCGCTTGAGGCGCTGCCCGCGCATCTTGTTCGAGCGCCATCCGTCGTCGCGCACGAGGTGGAAGCTCTTGTCCGAGATGTGCCGGGTGATGCGCGCGATGAAGTCGAAGGGGCTGAAGACCTCGAAGTTGCGTCCGATCTTCGGGTTCATCCTGGAGGGGTAGATGATCGCGTCCCTAGAGGTATTTTAATGCATGCTCATGACCAATAACGTATTGCGTATGATGTAATGGGCCAGCCGCTCCATGACCTCGCGGCTGCCCGGCGGCACGCGCCGGCTGCGGCGGATGTTGAACCCCGAATGCTTCAAGGAGGGCAGCAGGTTCGCCCGTTCGGGCGGCAGCAGCCGCTCCTTGACTAGGAAGGTGATGAGCCGCGCCCGGAAGAGTTTCTCCAGCGGCGCGAAGCTGGCCTCGGGCGTCACATGGCAGAGCCCACCTTGTGTGAAGAGCCCGTCGGCGATCAGCGCGTGGAGGTGGGGGTGAAAATCGAGGTATTCGCCGAAGTTATGGATGGCCATCACAAGCCGGTGATGCCCTCAGGCAGGCCCAGCTTGGGACGCCGCACGTGGTATCACGTTGAGCGCAATGCGTGGTCGGTGCACTTCAACATCTCGCCGGACGGGCGCCGGTTCGCCGGCGACGGCGGCGACGCGGAGATGGTGGCGAAGGCTCCGGACGGAAAGTGGATCTACCTCTTCGAACCCGAGGGCATTGCGGACGTTGCCGGAATCAGCGCGCCCGGCGCGGACACGCTGGTGCACCCCGGACGCCTGCGGGCGCGCCGCCTCGTCAATCTCGGCGTGCATGACTACCGCGTGGAGCCCAATGTGCGCTTCAGTCCCGACGGTCGCTGGGTGATCTTCCGCGCCAACCTGCACGGCGCGGTGCACACCTATGCGGTCGATACGGTTCCAGCCGCGTCGCGTCCCTGATTCCGCGTCGCGGGTCGACCGACCGAGGCTTCCGTCGGTCGGTCGGCGCGGGAACGGCCGGGGCCGTCAGCCAAGGGTGAACGAAGGCAGGCGAACGATGCGGCCGCCGCGCTGGGCGGACTCGTGGGCGCAGAGACCGACGCAGGTCCAGTTCGCCGACTGCCGGGCGTTCGGATAGGGTTCGCGTCCTTCGACGAGCGCGGTGACGAACTCGTGCGCGAGGTGCGGGTGGGATCCGCCGTGACCCGCACCCTGCGTGAAGCTGAGGTGCGTCTTCTTGCCGAGGTCGTAGACGCCCTTTGTGGTGAACGGACGGATACCCTTGGGCAGTCGCTTCGCGTAGTCCGGCACCGTGATCTTCTTTGGGATCTTGTGCTCGGGCAGCTTCGCCGTGTGGAGCACGTGTGGCTCATTTTCGATCAACGTCCACTCAAAGGACTTCTTCGAACCGTAGACGTCGATGCTCTCGCGGTACTGGCGCGCGGTGTCGAACAGCGACCGGATGATGCGCGCCGTGAGATCGCTGTCGCGGAGCTTCACGTGCGCCGTCTCCACGGCGAAGGGTGAGTTGTAGTGCTTCACGAGTTCAGGGCGAATCGTCCCCGAGCCAAAGCAGGAAACATACTCTGCGGAGGCGTTGGTGAGCGCGAGCATCGGGCCGACGCAGTGGGTCGCGTACCACATCGGGGGGAGGCCGGGCCAGTAGTTCGGCCAGCCGTCCATGTCCTGCTGGTGGCTCGCCTGCAGGAACTGGATCTTGCCGAGTTCACCGCGGTCGTAGAGCTCCTTGATGAAGAGGTATTCGCGCGCGTAGACCACCGTCTCCATCATCATGTAGCGAAGGCCGGTGCGGCGGGTGAGATCGACGATCGTGCGGCAGTCGGCCACCGAGGTGGCCATGGGCACGGTGCACGCCACGTGCTTGCCGGCCCGCAGCGCGGCGATGGATTGGGCGGCGTGGTCGGGAATCGGGGTGTTGATGTGCACCGCGTCGATCTCGGGATCGCGCAGGAGTTCCGCGTAATCCGTGTAGCCCTTGGCGATGCCGAAGGCCTTCTGGATCGCCGCGAGCTTCTTGGGATCTCGCTGGCAAACCGCCACGAGATTGGCGTTCGGGTGCGCCTGATAGATCGGGATGAACTCCGCCCCGAAGCCGAGGCCGATGATCGCGAGGTTGATTTTTTTGCTCATGGGAGAATGGAAAACGAAGGCTGAAGCGAGGGGCAGTGAGAGCGACGATCGGCCCAGCGGTCAACGCGGCGGTGCCGGGGTCTGCAAATAGGCGATGAGGTCAGCGACGTCCGGTTCCGTGAGCGCGGAGAGCAGCCCGGCCGGCATCAGGGACACCTCCAGGCGCTCCCGCCGCCGAATCTGTGCCTTGGACAAGGTCACGGTTTCAGCCTGATTCACCAGCGTGAGTGCCGCCTCCGTCTCGGCCCGGGCAATGCCGGCGGCAACGCGACCGTCCGCAAGTTCGACGGTGACGAGTTGATTGTCGCGGCCGATGTCCGCGTTCGGGTCGAGGATGTTGCGCAGGAGGTAATCGAGATCGCCACGATTCGAGCCGGTCAGCTCCGGCCCGACCGATCGGCCATCACCGTACAGGACATGACATGAGGCGCAGGTCGCGAGATAGAGCTCGCGACCGCGATGAAGATCCGCCGCAGCGAGTCGGGCGGGCGTCAACTCGGTCTTCCAACGCGCGATCGCCGCCACCGTCTCGGCCGGGGTCTCCCGCGCGACGCCCCATACGCGGGTCAGCGCGAGGTCGAGCTCGGGGTCCGCGTGGAGGCGCACCTGACGCGCGAGCGACGCATCGAAGTCTGCCCGGGGGAGGCGGCCGTCCGCGAGCGCCGCGATCAGTTCGCGGGCGTAGAGGGGTCGGGCGGCGAGGAGTCCGAGGGCGACGCGTTTTTCCTCCCGCGTGAAGGATGCGTACACCGCCAGAATCGCCGGCGGGGTGGCGGGAACGTCATAGGCCGCGAGACCGCGCAAGGCGTCGCCGCGCAGCCCGGGCTCGGCGAGGAGGCGGTGGTAGGTCGGGGCGAGCTGGAAATTCTGCGTCTCAAGCATCACTTTCAGCGCCGCTTGCCGCGCGGCGAGGGGCGCGAATGCGTCGGTCACGATCGCGGCTTTCCGCCAGGCGAGCTGGCGGTCGCCGAAGCGGACGGCGAGGGCGTCGGCCTGCGCGATGACCGCCAGGTCGGTGCTCAGCCCGAGATTGGCATACGCCGCACCCCACGCTGCGGGGGCCGTGAGGTTGGAGCGGCCCGCGGTCGCCGCCACC
Source organism: uncultured Opitutaceae bacterium (assembly GCA_964512415.1). GTDB lineage: Bacteria > Verrucomicrobiota > Verrucomicrobiia > Opitutales > Opitutaceae > UBA6669. The sequence continues at coordinate 292 of CAZEJZ010000029.1, read as the reverse complement.
AGGCTGGTCAGCAACTCCCGCTGGTAGGAGGGATCCTGCGTCCGCGCGAGGGCTTCCGCGAAGGTGTCGAGCCCGCTTCGGCTCGCCCCGCCGTTGCTCGCCGCCGCCTTCTCGTCGGCGAGCGCGGCGGCGCGTCGGGTGAAGAAGGGGCGAAGGGCCGTCAACGGCGTGCGCTCCGCGAGCGCGGCCGCGCGCACCGGGTCCGCCGGCACGAGGGGCTCCGCGGCGTACCAATAGAGCAGCGGAAGGTTGGGGTCGTCTGCGTCCTCGCCGTGGCCGAGGAGCGCCTCCA
>CAZEJZ010000028.1:0-14170 GCA_964512415.1 uncultured Opitutaceae bacterium | reverse complement strand
GCGTCACGAGCGCGCGCGCGATTTCGAGGCGGCGCCGCTCGCCGCCGGAGAGCGTGTAGGCCTTCTGCCGTGCCACGTGGAGCAGATTGAGCTCGGTGAGATGGCGCTCGACGCACGCGGAGCGCTCCCGGCGCGGGATTCCGATGGCCTCGGCGATCGCAAGGATGTTGTCCTCGACGGAAAGCTTGCGGAACACCGAGGCCTCCTGAGGCAGGTAGCCCAGCCCCAGGCGCGCGCGCTGGTGCATGCCGAGCCGCGTGAGATCGCGCTCACCGAGGGCGACGCGGCCCGCGGTGGCGGGAATCAGGCCCACGATCATGTAGAACGTCGTGGTCTTGCCGGCGCCGTTCGGGCCGAGCAGGCCGACGACCTCGCCGGCACCGACATGGACGTTCACCCCGTTTACGACGGTGCGCGCGCCGTAGACCTTGACCAGGCCTTCGGTGCGGATCTCCGTCGGGGAGGAGGCGGTGGGGGAACTCACGCGATGCGGGGGTTGATCGGAGGCTTACGGCCCGGGCTTGGCCGCCGGGGTGGGTGACGGCGCGCCTTCCGGCCCCGGCTTGGGCGTGGGAGGGGGCTCCTTGCGGTCGAAACCGAGGTCGATGAGCGGCGGCCCCTGGAACACGCTGTTCTCGACGATGACGCGCCGCTGGCCGCGGAGCAGGATGATCCGCGTGCCGCGCTCGGTGTAGGGACCCGAGTGATCGATCACCACCGGGGACTCGGTGAGGATGATCTTTTCCTCCAGCGGCAGCACCTCGGCGCGCCCGCAGGTCACCTCGCGATCACCCTGCACGATGCGGACGCGGCCCGTGGCCACGAGGCTCTTGAACTGGTCGAGCTTGGCCACCGTGTCGGTGGTGTTGCCGATGCGGCTGGCGACGACCTCGAGATGATCGCAGGTGAGGCGGAGATTCGTGCCGGTCACGACAACGTTCTGGTCGAAGATCGCGATCGTCTCCTTGTCGGTGCTGCGCATCTCGAGCGATCGGCTCTCGATCACGGTCGGCTGTGCCGGCGTGTTCGCCGCCTTCGCCGCGGCGGCCGCCGCCGTCGGCGAGGCCGGCGGCGCGGAGGCGCGGATTCCGGAAGGGAGGCTGGCGAGCAGGCAGGCCAAGGCCGCCGGAACGAGAGGAGACAGGAGCGGGCGGTTCATCGCAGTAGATCGCGGATCTCGGTTTGGAAGACGACCCGGGCGCCGGCACGAATCAGGATGCGCTTCGCATCATGCTCGTAACGCCAGTCGGTGCCGAGGAGCTCGAACTTGTCGTTGACCACGCGGACAGAGTCCTCGCCGAAGACGACCCGCTCGTCGAGCCGGACCGTCGCGGCCGGACTGACGAAGACGGTCTCGACGCGGGCGGCCGCGTCGCCTGAGAAGACCGTGAGTGTCATGTCGCGCAGCCGGGCCTCGGTCTTGCTGACGACGACTGCCTCTCGACCCCGGACGAGCATGGTGCGGAATCCCTGCTCGTTGAACGAAGGCAGCGAAAAATTCAGGATCGGGGCATTGGCCGGTACCTGAGGTCCGGCGGCCTGAAGGGGCGCGAGGGCAAGGAGGCCGCAGCCAAGCGCGAGACGCACGAGGGAGTTCATGGCCGGCTGGAGCGTGCGGCGGGGCGAATGCCCGTCTGGGCGAGGATGCGCTCGCAGACTTCGCGGACGGCCCCGGCGCCGGCGGGTCTGCGGGTGACGTAGTCGGCCGCCTGCAGGGCCGCCGGCATCGCGGTGCGCACGGTGGCTCCGACTCCCGCCCAAGCGATGGCCGGCGCGTCGATGTCGTCGTCTCCCATGTAGCAGCACTCCGCCGCCGCCAATCCCAGGCGCTGCGCGAGCTCCGCGAGGGCTTCGCGCTTGTCCGATCGACCTTGGATGACGTGTGGGATGCGCAGTTCCTCGGCACGGCGCGCGGTGGCGCCGGAGGGTCGGCCGCTGATCCAGGCCACGGCGAGACCGGCCTTCAGCAGGCGCGCCATGCCCATCCCGTCGAGCACCGAGAATCCCTTGGTCTCGGATCCATCGGACGACACATAGATCGTGCCGTCGGTCAGGATCCCGTCCACGTCCAGCGCCAGCAGGCGGATCCTCGCCCAAGCTTTGGGCGCAACGGACCTTGCCCGGGAGGTGCGGCGAGAGGACGTGGTCGGCTGAGCCATGGTCGGGGCAAGGATGGACTCAGCCCATCCAATCGGCGATGCGGGCGATGACCCGGTCCCGACCGGGACGGAACTCGGCTTCCAGCTCCGGGGCGAACGGCACCGGAATGTCGAGGGCGGCGATCCGCAGCGGGGGGGCCTCAAGTTCGAAGAAGAGCGCCTCGGTCAGGCGCGAGACCAGCTCCGCGCCGAATCCGTGGTTGCTGCGCCCCTCGTGGAGAACGATCAGCCGGTGCGTGCGGCGGACGGAGTCGGCAATGGCCTCGAGGCGCAGCGGAGAGAGTGCGCGGAGATCCCAGACCTCGAGACTGCGTTCGTACTCGGTGCGGAAGTAGTCGGCCGCCTCGAGCGCGACCATCGTCATCTCCCCGTACGTCACCACGGTGGCGTAGTCGCCGCGGGCGAGGCACTGGGGCTGCCAGACCCCGCGGTAGTCTGGATTCCAGCGGACCATCTGTTTCCGCCGGCGGTAGAGCCCCTTGTGCTCAAAAAGGAGGACCGGATTGTCGTCCTCGTAGGCGGCGAGCAGGGCATCGAACGCGTCCTGGGGAGTGGACGGGTAGAGCGCCTTGAGGCCGGGCATGCTCAGGAAGAGAGATTCAAGTTCCTGCGAGTGGAACGAGCCGAACGTGAGTCCGCCACCGCAGGGTAGCCGGAGCACGAGCGGCACGCGGGCACCGGAGCGGAAGTGGTAGGTGGCGGCGTTGAGCGTGATCTGGGTCGTGGCCTCAGTCGCAAAGTCGGCGAACTGGAATTCCTCGATCGGCCGGAACCCGCCGAGGGCAAGGCCAATCGCGTAGCCCGTGCAGGCGCTTTCCGCGAGCGGAGTGTTGAGGACTCGCTGGCGGCCGAAGTCGCGGAGCAGCCCCTCGGTGACCTTGAACGCGCCCCCGTAGGTACCGATGTCCTGGCCGAGGACGATCGATTCGGCGCGCTCGGTGAGGATCTTTCGGAGCGCCGCGTTGAGGGCCTGAGCTTGGTTGACCGGGGTTCCGGCCGGGTCCTCCGGCTTCCATGGCAGGGGTGCTGCCTCCGGGGCAAAGACATCGGCGAGGAGTTGTGCGCCGCTGGCGACGGGGCGGGCGGTGCCGAGGGCCTCTTGGATGCACGCCTCAATGTAGGCGCGGAGCGACTCCTCGAGGGCGACGAGCCGATCGGCGAGCCCCTGACCTTCCAGGGACCGACGGAAGCGCGGAAGGGGATCCCGGGCTTGGATCTCCTCGTTTTCCGCCGCGGTGAGATAGTCGCACGTGTCGTAGGCCGCGTGTCCGCGGAGCCGCGCGCAGTGGGCCTCGATCAGAAGAGGGCGCGACGTGGAGCGGACCCGCTCGATGGCGGCCCCCAGTTGGCGGGCGACCCCGGCGACGTCTCCGGTGGTCGTATCGATCCGCAGCGCCTCGATCCCGTAGCCGGCGGCGCGTTGCCAGAGCTCCGAGCGGCCGGAGAATTGTTCACTCACCGGCGTCGAGTACGCGTAGCCATTGTTCTCGACCACGAAGACGATTGGCAGGGAGAGGACAGACGCGAGGTTGAGCGACTCGTGGATGTCTCCGGTGGAGGAACCGCCGTCGCCGAAGAATGTGAAGCCGACGGCCGGTAGCCCGTGGCGCCGCTGGGCCTCGGTGAGACCGACGACGTTGGAGAGCATGGCGCCGAGATGGCTGATCATCGGCAGCGAACGGTTCCGGGGGTCGCCATGGTGGACGTTACCCTCGCGGGCCAGGGTCGGGCTCTCGGCGTTCGCGCAGTACTGATGGAGGTGTTCGACGAGGTGAGAGCTCCAGATCAGGTGGCCGCCCAGACCCCGATGAGTGAAGGAGATGACGTCGATGTCCTTGCGGGCGAGGAGGGTGAGGGGGGTGATGAGGGCCTCGTGTCCCTGACCGCCGGTCACGGTGCCCTTGATCAGCCCCTGACGAAAAAGATCAAGGATGCGATTATCGACCGAGCGGGCGTAAAACATCCACGCATACAGCCGAAGAAGGGCCGGGATCGGGTCGCCGCCGGTGAGTTCCGCGGGATCGAGGTCGCGATCACGGAGGATCGCCGGAGCTTCAGGGAGAGCCATCTCCGGCAGGGTGGCGCGGGGAAGCGGCGTGCGCAAGCGCGGGTCGCGGAGCGGGAGGGTGGAAAACGAAGCGGCCCCGGAGGTCATCCGGGGCCGCGGGGGAAAGACTAACGGGTTACAGAGCCCTCAGGGGGCCTTGGCGACCGCCGGCGGGGGCGGCAACTGGGCGGCTGAGCTTTCCGTGGCGCGCTTGGCGACCATGGCGTGGAGACGCTGGATCTCGAGCTCGGCGTTGCGTTTGTCGATGCGGGCCAGCTCGACCTTTTTCAGGAGCTCGAACGACTCGCGACCGGAGGTCTCCTTCTGCTTGCGGAGGGCGACCAGTTGGGCCTCGAGGTCGGCGACCTGCTTGGAGGACGCCTCGGCCTGAGCCGTATACTTCTGGGTGGCGTCAGCGATGTCCTTGCCTTGGGCGTCCCACTTGGCGCGGCGGTCGGCCTCCTTCTTGGCGGTCTCCTCCTCGCGCTTCCGGGTCCGCTCGTCGGCGTCGGCGCGGGCCTTGGCCTCGATGTCGTCCTTCTTTCGCTTTTCTTCAGCGACCTTGGCGGCGACTTCCTGCTTCTTTCGCGCCTCCTTGATCTGCTGTTCCTGGGCGAAGTTGAAGTAGTAGACGCCGAACAGCGCGCAAAGCACGAGGGGCGTGATGACGTAGAACTTGTTCATGTCGCGGAGTGGGGCGTGAGATCAGCTCTTGGATTTGGCAGCGGCAGCAGCGGCGGCGGCCGCGGCGGCCTCGGCGCGCGCTTTGTCAGCGGCGTCGATCTTGTCGATAACTTCGGCGAGACGCTTCACGTTGGACTCGGCCTGCTTGACGAACTGACGCAGGAAGGCCTCCTCCTCGCGATTGAGTTTCTTGGTGTCGTCGATCTTGGCGATGGCCTCGCGCTCGACGGTGATTTCCTTGGTGAGACGATCCACCTGCTTGGCGAGCTTCTCCTGATCGCGGTAGGCCTTGTCGCGGGCATCGATGGCGTTCTGACGAGCCTCCTTCTCGAGGCGGTCCTTCTCGTCGCGCTCGATCTTCTCCTTCTTGCGCTGCTCCTGGAGACGAATGGCGTCCTCCACGGCCACGCGGCGGGCCTGCGCCTCCTCCTTGACCTTATCCTCCTTGGCCTTGCGGATCGCGACCTCCTTCGCCTTCTGTTTCTCGGCGTACTTCGTGGCGAAGCTCCAGTAGAAGCCTCCGAAAATGAGGAGACTGACGAACGGGACAATGACGTAAGCTTTGTTCATGACGGGGGGCTTAGGCGGCGGGTGAGTTGGCGAGCGCTTCGCGCTCCTTGATGGCGTCTTCGATGGCCTTCTTCAGGCGCTCACCATCCTTGACACCCTCTGGGTACTTCATGGCGGTGTTGATGGCTTCGAGGGCTTCGGGAAGTTTCTTCAGCTCGTAGCAGATGTAAGCGAGGAAGGTGTGGGCCTGCCAGGGCTTATCGAGCTTGTGGCGGACGGCCTGACTGGCGTACGAGTAGGAGTCGTTCAGCTTGTCGAGGGAGTAGTAGATCTGGGCGATCGTGAGGTAGAGCGAACCCGAGTCCGGGAAGCTCTTGATGGCCTCCTTGAGCACATCGATCGCCCGTGCCTCCCGGCGCACCTGCTGCAGCGAAGCCGCGAGGAGCTCCCAGTTCCGCTGCTCGTTGTCGATGGAACCGTCGCGGAGACCCTTCTCGAGCAGGCCGATCGCCTGATCGTACTGCTGCATGTTGAAGTAGATGCCGACGAGGTTGAAGTTGTCCTTTGGCGTGTTCATCGCCTCGTGGACCTGAGCGCGCTCGATCGTCAGCGCGGCGCGCAGATCCTGCTGGAGATTGAGGTACGTGGAGGCCAGCTGGGCCCAGTACGTCTTGTTCTTCGGGGACATTTTGACCAGCAGCTCCAGGATCTCGGCGGAACGCGCCGTTTGGTTCTGCTGCTGGAGCGTGGCGAGCAGGAGCACGTAGAACGTGTCCTTGGGCCGGGTGGCCATTTGCAGCCCCTTTTCCACCTCTTCCTGCGAACGGCGGATCAAAGCCATGTCGACGTTGGCGGGATCGATTTGGGCCTGGTTGTAGAGCAGGGAGGCGAAGAACAGCTGCGCGTCAGGGTTCGGCTTGGTGTTGGCCTTGGACCACTGATCGAGGTACTTCGAGGCCTTGCTGTAGTTCTTCGTGAGGGCCTCGCGGGACTTCGAGTTGACCGCCTCTTGGTAGAAGAGTTGGGCCAGGAAATAGCGAAGCTCCTGGTTCACCTTCGGCTCGAAGTAGCCGTTCCGCTCGGAGACCAGAACGGCGGTCTCGAGGGGTTCGATGGCCCGGGAGTATTCCGCTTGGGTCAGAAGGATCTGCGCCTTGACCTGCGAGAGCACCGCGATGTCGTAGCTCTCGGGGGCCACGCCCTTCAGCAGGCGATCGATGATCGAGACAGCCTCAGCGTAGTTCTTGGCGTCGGTGGCGGTGCGGATCTTGACCAGATCCTCCGACACCTTTTCGCTAAGTTCCTTCTTCGGTGCAGCCTGCTGGCTCCATGCCGGAGCGAACGTGCAACCGAGGAGCGCGGCGAGGCTGAGAGCCGTCGCGGCGCGTCGGAACGGGAGGGAAAGAGAGGAGAAAGTCATGGAAGGGGTCTTATTCCTCGGTGATGCTGAACACGATCGGCACCTGCATCTTCGTGTTCACGTTGCGACCACCCTTCTTGCCGGGGCGGAACTTCCACTTTGAAACCGCTTGGACGGCCGCCGCTTCGAATTCGCGCTGCGTGGAGCGGATGGCGTAAGCCTCGCGGACGTCGCCGTTCGAATCGACAATGAAGCCGACCAGAACGTCGCCGGTGATGCCGGCGCGGCGCATTTCAAACGGATACACCGGCTTGGCTTGGAAGCGCGGCGAGGGAATCTGGTCGAGGTTAGCCAGATCGAAGAGGTCCTTCATGCCCTTGCCGATGTTTCCCGTATTGGGGCGACCGGTGGGGATCGAGATCACACCGGTGGGCCGGTTGAGACCGGGGGGAGGCGGCGGCTGGAGCTTCTGGACGAAGGACTCAACCGTCACTTGGGCGGGCACGTCCGCGGCCATCGGAGGGGCCAGTTCAACCACTTCCTCCGGCGGCTCATCCGTTTCGGTCACCTCAACCTCCTCAGGTTCGGGAGGAGGCATTTGCATGAGCTCGATGGTGGTGTCTTCCTCGACGGTCTTCTTGGCGACGGCCTTGGACTTCGGGAACAGCTGTTCGCCGAAGAGGAAGCCACCGTGCAGGAGTGCGGAGAGAAGGATGCCGATGATCAGATCGCGATGCATGGCTGAAGGGGTTGCGGATTACTTACCCGTGGCGCGCCAGACCGTTTCGACCGAGACCTGCTTGATGCCCGCTTTGCGGACTTCGTCGAGGACCTGGATCGTGGCGCCGTACTTGGCGCGATCGTCGGAAGCGATGAGCACGCGGGGCGTGGCCACGCTGGTCGCGTAGTTGGCGAGACGAGGGGCGACCTCGTTCATGCCGATCAGCTCCTTGTTCCAATAGAGCGTACCGCCATCGGAGACCTGCAGCGTCACGTTATCGTCCGTATCCGGCGGATTCGCCGAGGGAGGGGCGGCAACGGGCAGATTGATGGGGAGGGACTGGATCTTGTTCAGCGAAAGCGTGAACAAGACGAAGGTGGCGAGGAGGAAGAAGATGACGTCAATGAGAGGGATGATCTCAATGCGCGCCTTCTTGGCGCCTTCGCCGGGTGAAGAGGGAGCTCCGGACATGGTGGAAGGAGTCGGGCCGAGTGGCGGGTGGAGGGATGCCGGAGCGTTACTGCGCCGGACGCATGCGCGTCTCGATCAGGACCTTCTGGATGCCCGCCTTGCGCACTTCGTCGAAAACGTAGCGCGCTTGGCTGAAGAAGGCATTTTCGTCCCCGTTGATCAGGATGCGAGCATCCGGACCCATCGCCTGCTTGTAAGCCTGCAGGCGGGTGAGGAACTCATCGAGCGTAATGGGATCCTTGTCCCAGGCGATCGTGCCCTCCTGCGTGACGGTGATCGTGACACCCGTCGGGTCGCGGGGCTCGCTCGTCGACGTGCTCGGAAGACTGACGGGCAGCCCCCCGGACTTGTTCAGCGAGAGCGTGAAAAGGACGAAGGTAGCGAGGAGGAAGAAGATGACGTCAATGAGAGGGATGATCTCAATGCGCGCTTTCTTCGTACCACCTGAGCCACCGCCGCCAGAAGAGGAGCCTGCCATGGAAGACCGAGAAAAGAGGTTGGAGGGTGACGGACGGAAGACCGTCGCGTCGATCGGCCGGGGTGCTTAGACCGAGGCCTCGGACTTCTTGACGATCAGCTCAAGCGCGTTCGAAGCGTCCGAGATGTCGTGCTTGGCGTCCTCGATCTTCGAATTGAGGTAATTGTAGGGGAGGAGTCCACCGATCGCGATGCCCAGACCGGCCGCCGTAGCGATCAGCGCTTCAGCCACGCCACCGGTGATCTGACCGGCCGCCGCAGCGATGTCGCCGCCCGAGAGAGCGCCGAAGGTGTTCATCATGCCCGTCACCGTACCGAGAAGACCGAGCAGCGGGGCCGCCGTGATGCAGGTGTCGAGCGTCGACATGCCCTGCTGGAAGCGGGTCAGCTCCTGGTTGGAAGCGCGCACAAACGCGTTGTGCAGCGAGTGCTCCTTGTGGGTGAGGGCGTAGACCAGAATGCGGGCCACGTAGTCCTTGCTCTTGCGACCGAGGGCGACGGCACCCTCGACGTCACGGGCTTCGACCTTCTCCAACATCTTCTCCACAACCTCGCGCTCGCGGGTGACGGCCTCGCGAACCGCGAAGATGATGCGCTCCACGGCGACGGTCAGACAGAGGAAGGAGACAATGATGATCGGCCACATGATCGGGCCTCCATGCTTGAAGAGCTCCATCGGAGTCTGGCCCATGAGGAATGCGAACGGGAGGCTGGTCGTAATCATGATGTTTTCGGAGGTCGGGTGGAAGGTTGGGGGAAGAAGGGGTGGGGGCGGGGTTTCGGGAACAGGGAACGGCTTTTGACGTGGAGCAAATCGTTTCGCTCAAAAAAATCACTGAGCGCCGCTCACATCAGCATGCCGGAGGCCAAAGGAAAGGAAAAGGAGTCCAAGGCGAATGGCTATTAGTTCGTCTGCCGCATATCGCGTCGTCACGTGCTTAGGGGTGCACACGGGGTCGAGGTGCTCGAGGGGTAGGACGGGGGGTGTCAGGGTGGACTGAAAATTGACTGAAAATTACCGGCGAGGAAAGCGACTAACGCCGGAGCGCGTTTGCCCTGTCAAACGTTCTTTTCTTCCTCGGTTCCAACTTTGGAAACATTCCCGTCACGATGGCTGCCCGGCTAGGACTCGAACCTAGACAAGCAGAGTCAGAATCTGCTGTGCTACCATTACACCACCAGGCAGTGGAAAGAGGACGGCGTCCGATTCATCAAGGGCGTCAATGGGGCGGGAACACACCGCCGTAAGATGGAGCCGGCGACGGGAGTTGAACCTGCAACCACCTGTTTACAAAACAGGTGCTCTGCCATTGAGCTACGCCGGCAAAAGGGGCGCGGGGTTGCGCCTCTTGTAAACTGCGGACAGCCAAGAATTAGTGGAAAAGAACGCCTGCAGAGACGAGCGGAAAGTCACGCTTGGTGGCTCCCCGGGGACTCGAACCCCGAACCAACTGATTAAGAGTCAGCTGCTCTACCATTGAGCTAGGAAGCCAGCGAAGCGGAGGGGCGAAAAGTCATGAATCGGGCGGGGGTGTCAACAGCATTCCGCAGGGGAAGACGCGCTCGCGGGGGGCATGCCGGCGACCGGCGATTGAGCGATCTGCGCTGGCGTTTCGTCGTCGGTGTTCCGAGGGTCGTGGGAGCCATGCCAGACTCGCTTCCCCAGTTCTCCGATGTCCAAGACGCCGCCGTCCGGCTGCGTGGGCGGGTGCATCGGACGCCGGTGATCCGGTCTGCGACGTTTGACTCCCTCTGCGGCAGTCAGGTGTGGTTCAAGTGCGAGAACCTGCAGCGCACCGGTGCCTTCAAGGCCCGCGGGGCGTTCAACGCGGTGTTTTCGCTCACCGACGCTCAGGCTCAGGGCGGGATCGTCACGCACTCTTCCGGCAACCACGGGGCTGCGGTCGCCCTGGCTGCACGGGAGCGCGGGGTGCGCGCCGACATCGTCGCCCCGCGCGGCACCGCCTCCATCAAGTGCGCCGCGATCCAGCGCTACGGGGCGACGTTGCACCTATGCGAGCCTACGCTCGCCGCCCGGGAGGCGCTGGCCGCGAGCCTGCTTCGCGAGCGCGGGGGGACGCTGGTGCATCCGTTTGACGATCCGCGGGTCATCGCGGGGCAGGGCACCGCGGCTCTTGAGCTCCTCGAAGAAATCGGCCCGCTCGATGCCCTGCTGGCTCCCGTGAGCGGAGGCGGGTTGCTTTCCGGCACCGCTCTTGCCGCCGCCGGCTTCGGCGGCCAGACCGCAGTGTTTGGTGCCGAGCCAAGCACCGTGGATGACGCCGCCCGCTCGCTGCTGGCCGGTCGCCTGATCAGCGACGGCAACGGTGCCACGATCGCGGACGGCCTCCGCGCCACCCTGTCGCCCCGCACGTTCACCTTGCTCCAGCGGCACGTCACCGCGATCGCCACGGTCTCGGAGGAGGAAATCATCGCTGCGATGCGTCTGGCCTGGGAGGTCCTGAAGGTGGTGATCGAGCCTTCCTGTGCAGTCCCGCTGGCCGTTCTCCTCGCTGGCCGTGAACCTCGCCTCCGCAACCGCCGGGTCGGGGTGATCATCACGGGCGGAAACGTCGATTTGGACCGCCTTCCTTGGGCCTCAGCGTCCTGAGGCGATCCGGAATCGCGCGCGGTGAAGCGGATTTTGCCCTTGCCAAGGGAATCGCGGGCCTCTGTTTTCTCCCGTTCTCCATGCAAAAGACCAAAAAGTCCGTCGCCAAGCGCTTCAAGCTGAGCGCCCGGGGCAAGCTCATCCGGCGCACCCCTGGCTTTCGGCACCTGCTGGCCTCCAAGAGCACGAAGTCAAAGCGTCGTGCCACGAAGGACAAGCTTGTCGCCGAGGGGCATGCCGCTCCTCTGAAGCGTTGTCTCCCGTTCGGTCTGTAAGCGTCACCGCTCCCAGCCGACCACCTCCAACCGCGCCAGGCGGGTGAATCATTCAAGCCGACCCGCCGGCCACATCTAAAAAAGGAAAACCAACATGGCTCGTGTAACAAACGCCCCGGCCTCGCGCCGCCGCCGCAAGAAAGTGCTGAAGTACGCCAAGGGCTACTACAGCAGCAAATCGAAGCTGTTCCGCTACGCCAAGGAAGCGGTCCAGCACGCCTGGCAGTACGCTTACCGCGACCGCCGCAAGAAGAAGGCCGAATTCCGCGGCCTCTGGATCGTCCGCCTCAACGCGGCCTGCCGCAACGCCGGCATCACCTACAGCCGCTTCGTCGAGGGCCTCAAGGCCGCGAACATCGAGCTCGACCGCAAGGTCCTGTCCGACATCGCCATTCGCGACGAGGCCGCGTTTAACGCCTTGGTCAAGCAGGCGCAGGACGCGTTGAAGGCCAAGGCCACCGCCGCCAAGGCGAAGGCCTGATTCCACCCCAACGCGAGCCGGGTCGGCTCGCCCCGCCGCTCTCTCCCGGGTCGCCGGGATTGAGCCTCACGAGGACGGGCCCCTCCCCGGGGCACCGTCCTTTTTCTTTCCCGCCCGCCCGCCGTCGTCCTTCCTCCTCCCCGCCGCATCCCCGATCGTCCCGCTTGGGCGCCTCGGGTCCCCCCCTTTCCGCTCCTTCTCCCCCCGTCGTCGCCATGGAATCGCTTCTCTCCGCCCTGCAGGAAAAGGCGCAGGCCGATCTTTCAGCCATCCGCTCCCGCCCCGAACTCGAGGCCGCCAAGGCCCGCCTCGTCGGCCCCAATGGCGAACTCACCGCGCTCATGAAGCAGATGGGCTCCGTGCCCAAGGAGCAGCGCCCCGCCCTCGGCAAGCGCATCAATGAGGCCAAGGGCCACGTGCAGGCGTTGCTCGATGCCGCCCTCCAACGAGTCGTCGCCGCCGAGATCGCCGCCCAGGTCGGCCCGGCCATCGATGTGTCGCTGCCGTCCCCCGACGTGGGCCCGGGCACGTTCCACCCGCTCACCCAGGTGCGCGAGGAAATGTGCCGCATCCTCCGCAAGGTGGGCTTCACCGTCGCCGACGGCCCCGAGGTCGAAACCGAATACCACTGCTTCGACGCCCTCAACACGCCCGCCGATCACCCGGCCCGCGATGCCCAGGACACGTTCTACCTGCCGCGTGACGCCGCGTTCGGCAATGTCTCCAAGCACCATCCGGACGAGCGCTACTTGCTGCGCACCCATACGTCGTCCGTCCAGATCCGCACGCTGCTCAAGGGGCCGCCGCCGATCCGCATCGTCTCGCCAGGCCGCGTCTACCGTCGCGATACCACCGACGCCACGCACTCCGCCAATTTCCACCAGCTCGAGTGTCTCTACGTCGACCGCAATGTCACGGTTCGCGACTTGAAGGCGCTGCTCGACTACATCTTCACGTCCTTGCTGGGCAAGGACACGAAGACGCGCTTCCGCCCGCACTACTTCGGCTACACCGAGCCGAGTTTCGAGGTCGATCTCAGCGCCCGCCACCTGCCCAAGGTGAACAAGGAATGGATCGAGATCGGCGGCTGCGGGCTGGTCGACCCGATCGTCCTCGATGGGGTCGGTCACGACTCCCGCGTCTGGTCCGGCTACGCCTTCGGCATGGGCCTCGAGCGTCTCGCCATGCTGCTCTACGGGATCGATGACATCCGCTACTTCTACCAGAACGATCTGCGTTTCCTGCGGCAGTTCGCCTGACGCGGTCTCCGCTCCTCCCGCCCCCGCTCCGCCTCCGCGAACCTCCTTCCTGCCGTGAAAGTCTCCCGCAACTGGCTCCAGACGTACGTCAACCTCGCCGGCCGTTCCCCCGACGAAATCTCCCGTGCGATCACGTTCCTCGGCTTCGAGGTCGAGGCGGTCCACACGACCGGCGCCCCCGCGCTCTCGTCGGTCTTCGTCGGCGAGGTGCTGACGCGCGATCGCCACCCGAACGCCGACAAGCTCTCCGTCTGCACGGTCGATGTCGGCCCCGCCCACGGGGTGAAGACGATCGTCTGCGGCGCCCAAAACTATAAGGTCGGTGATCGCGTCCCGGTCGCGCTGCCGGGCGCGGTCCTTCCGGGAGACTTCGTCATCAAGCAATCCAAGATCCGCGGCCACGCGTCCGACGGCATGATGTGCTCCGGCCGCGAGCTGGGCGTGGGCGAGGATCACTCGGGGCTGCTCATCCTCAGTGACCGTCCCGACCTTGGCCGCCCGATCAACGAGGTGCTGCCCGCCGGCGACGTGGTCTTCGACATCGAGATCACGCCGAATCGCCCCGATTGCCTGTCCCACCTCGGGATCGCCCGCGAGCTCGCCGCGTGGTTCCGCGAGCCGCTGCGCTACCCGTCCGTCCCCGACGACGCCGCGCTCTTCGCCGAGGCGCCGTCCCGCTCCGACCTGCTCGGGTCGGTGCGCGTCGACGCCGCCGAGGACTGCCCGCTCTATCAGGCCACGATCATCTCCGGCGTCCGCATCGGGCCCAGTCCGGCGTGGCTGCAGGAGCGGCTCACCGCCGTAGGCCTCCGGCCGATCAACAATGTCGTCGATGTGGGCAATTTCGTGATGCTGGAGTATGGTCAGCCGTTGCACGCCTTCGATGCGCGCAAGCTCGGCGGCGCCGGGATCGTCGTGCGCCGCGCCGCGGCCGGCGAGTCACTGGTCACGCTCGACGGCAAGGAGCGCGCGCTCTCGGCCGAGACGCTCGTCATCGCCGACCAGCAGCGTCCCGTCGTCATCGCCGGCATCATGGGCGGCAGCCATTCCGGCGTCGATGCGTCGACGACCGACCTCGTGCTCGAGGCCGCGTGCTTCCGCCGCCAGGGGGTCCG
>CAZEJZ010000027.1:0-14269 GCA_964512415.1 uncultured Opitutaceae bacterium | reverse complement strand
TCGCGCGCTTGGCCTCGTCGCCCATCGCCGACCCATCGAACCACACCGGCGCCACGACGGAACCAACCGTGAAACCGTGCCCGCGGATTTTGTCGGCCAGCGCCTTGATCCCATCGTCCGAGATGTCGATGTCCGTGTGCGGATTGTAGAGGAACAGGTCGACGCCATCGAACTTCACGCCGTTGACCTCCGCTTTGGCGGTGAGGTCGAGCATGGTGTCGAGCGCAATGAACGGTTCCGCGCCCGGCGAGCCCTTGCCGACGAGGCCGGGCCACATGGCGTTGTGCAGTTTGGGGAAGTTATTCTGAGGCATGGGTAATCGGGGTTGAAGGAAAAGAGGCGTCGGGTGGGACGGCGGACTAGAAGGTGTTGTGGCGGTAGGCGCCCATCGCCGGCGCATCGGGATTCACCTCGGGGCCGAAGTAGCGCAGCATGACGAGCGGCTCGACGGTGCTGGTGTTCTCGAACGTCACGCCCGCCTTGGCGGCCGCCTCGGTGCAGAACACCTCGTCCTCGGTCATCTCATGGAAGCGGATCAGCTTCGGGCAGTCCAACGCGAGGCGGTTCATCCGCCCCTTGCCCTGCACCGTGATCAGGCCGTAGGCGCCGTTGTCCTTGATCGTGCACTTCGCGCCAGGCTCAAGCGTGAGTTCCTTGGCGGTGAAGAGCTGGGCTCCCTTGACACGACCGTACACGATCCAGCGGTCGACGTAGCCCTCGCTCCGGGTGTCGGCAACGGGCACGGGCTCGAGGTAATGGTTGTCCTTGAAGTTCGGGTCGAGGTTCTCCTCCCAGTCCAGCTGGTCGACGATGAAGTCCAGATCCTGGTGCCGCTCCTTCGGAACGTCCTTCACCAGCAGCGACCACGGCACTTCGCGGCCTTCGACGAGGGACTGGTACATGCCGAACACGTCGGAGCCCCACTGCGGCTCGTAGGTGCAAAGCGAGCCCGGGGCGTGGAGCACGCAGGGCGGGATGAGCCAGCCGGTGCCGGGCTTCAGCCGGTAGGCGCGGGACAGGTCGAGGATGCCGTTGTCGCCGCGGTTCCAGTTCTCCAGCGCCTTGCGGACTTGGGCGCGCGTGGTGCCCGGCTCCAATCCCATAAACGTGTACGGGAAGTTATTCCCCACGTTGTTGTGCTGCGGCGGAAAATAGTACGACTCGGGCTTGCCCTCCTGCCCGACCAGCGCGGCCTGGGCCTGCGACTGGTGCATGTGGTGCGGGATGGGACCCATGTTGTCGAAGAACTTCGAATACACCGGCCACTTGCGGTACTTGTTCCAGATCGAGTCACCGATCAAGCCCGCCCCGCACTCGGCCACCGCGTCCTGCAAGGTGAAGCGGCTGCCGCCAGCCACGACGTAGCTCAGGCCCTCGTCCGGCGTGCGGTTCTCGTTCGCCGCCGGAGTCGTCGAGGCAAACCAGCGCTCGTCGATGCCGCCGCGGTTCAGGCCGAAGGCGTAGAGATCATCCGGGTGCAGCTTAAGCCGCTTGCCGGGTTGAAGGAAGGAACGCGGCACCCAGCAGGGCGCGAGGCGGAGGAGGCCGCCGCTGTCAGCCAGGGCGGCCTCGACGAGCGGACGGACGTTGGAACGAACGGTCTTGAGGGACGTGACGGAACGCATGGGAAGGTCAGGTTTCCGCCACCACGTTCCGCACACGTGCGGAACGTCGGATCGACGGGATGACAGGAAGGGGCGGCAGGGGCATGGGGCGCGCCGGGAAACGACGGAAAAGCCTACTCGATGAGGACCGCCTTGGCTAGAATCGAGACGGCATTTTTTGGGAGAAAAACGGCAGGCCGTCAACCGACGTGCCGGTCGCGGTAGCGACGCGGCGTCTCGCCCCGCAAGCGCCGGAACTCTCGGTTGAAGTGACTTTGATCAGCGAACCCGAAGTCTGTCGCGATTTCCGCCAAACTCTTGCGAGTTTGAACCAGGGCCTGGCAGGACATGCGGACGCGCAGTTGCCGCACGAACTGCTGCGGCGTGCACTGGTAGCTGGCGAGGAACTGGCGTTCGAAGGCGCGCAGCGAAAGTCCGCAGACCTGGGCCAGCCGCAGATTCGAGAGGGGCCGTCCGACCTCCTCGGAAATGAGTCGCAGCGCCTGACTGAGGGGCTGACCGGGAGTGGCCTTCGCCGCGTCTCCCGTCGGGCGCGTGATCCCCGCGGTGCCCACGACGGTGCCGTCCGCGGCGTGCAGCGGGATCTTCGTCGTCGAGCACCAGCGGGAGGTGTGATCGTAGCGGCCGATGAGTTCCACCCGTCCCACGATCGACTCGCCAGCCAGCACGCGCTCGTCGTCAACCCGGTAGAGTTCGGCCAGATGGGGTGCGCAGAGATCGTAGTCGGTCCGACCCAGCACCTCCTCGCGCCGCTCCAGCCCGAAGTTCAGCAGGAAGGAGCGGTTCACCCACTGGTAGTGTCCGTCGACATCCTTGATCCACAGCGGCACATCCTCCAGCGCATCGCAGAGGATCACCACTTCCGAGGCGGCCGCACCGATGCGGCGCAGGGACTCGTGAAGCATGCGGGAGGACGGCACGGCGGAAACCATCACCCTACTCCGCCCCCGTGAAGCCGGCAAGCGTTTCGCGGTCGCCGGGCTCGCCGCTTGCCAGCCCCGGGGAAAATCCCAGCCTCGCCACTGCATGCGTCGCAACCTGACTCAACGGATCCTCCGTCTCCTCCGTCTCGGCCTTCTCGGCTCACTCGGCTTCGGAGTCACCTTCCCCGCCAGTGCCGTGGAGCCGGCCCCCAAGGGTCGCCTCAGCCTGAAGCCAGCCGAACGCAGCGCGACGCCCGTGGTGGCCGGCGCATCCGACGACGCGCGCACGGCGATGCAGCGCTTCCGCGTCCCCGCGGGGTTCTCGATTTCCCTGTACGCGGCGGAGCCGCTGCTCGCCAATCCGGTCGCCTTCACCTTCGACCGCGACGGCACCGCCTACGTCGCGGAGACCTACCGCTATCGCTCCAGCGTCCTCGATATCCGCGACTACATGCCGATGCTGGAGGAGGACCTCGCCTGCCGCTCCACCGAGGACCGCCGCGCGCTGATCCTCCGACTCTTCGGAACCGAAGGCCATGCCGAGCTCGCGAAGGAATCGGAGATCGTCCGGCGGATCGTCGACCGGGACGGCGATGGCGTCGCCGACAGCTCCAGCGTCTTCGCCGACGGGTTCAACGATGCGCTCGACGGCATCGCCTCGGGCGTGCTCGCCCGCGACGGCCGGGTGTGGTTCACCAACATGCCGCACCTGTGGCTCCTCGATCCGGCCGACGCGGCCGGGCGCTCGCGTGGCCGCACGTCGTTGAGCGAGGGCTACGGCGTCCGTTTCGGCTTCACCGGTCACGACTCGCACGGCCTCATCCTCGGACCCGACGGCAAGGTCTACTTCTCCTTCGGCGATCGCGGCGCACGCGTGCGCACCAAGGAAGGAACCGTGGTGGACCTGCCCGACTGCGGTGCCGTGCTGCGCTGCAATCTCGACGGCACCGAGCTCGAAGTGGTCCACACGGGACTGCGCAATCCGCAGGAGCTGGCCTTCGACGACTACGGCAACCTGTTCACCGGGGACAACGACTGCGACCAAGGCGACATCGAGCGCTGGGTCCACGTTGTCGAGGGCGCCGACAGCGGCTGGCGTGTCGGCTACCAGCACGCCCCGCTCGGCAAGGCGGGTCCGTGGAATCTCGAGCACCTTTGGTTGCCCCGCTTCGACGGACAGCCCGCGTACATCCTGCCTCCCGTCGCCAACACCCCGGACGGTCCGTCGGGACTCGTCCACTACCCGGGCACCGGACTGCCCGAGTCCTTCCGCGGCTCATTCTTCATGTGCCACTTCCGGGGCTCCTTCACCAACAGCGCGATCTACCGTTATCAGCTCACACCGGAGGGAGCGTCGTTCCGCCTGACTCTGCAGGAAAACTTCCTCTCCGGCACCCTTCCAACCGACGTCGACTTTGGTCCGGACGGTCGACTGTACTTCTCCGACTGGAGCCAGGGCTGGCCCAAGTCGAGCCGCGGCAGACTCTATGCCCTGACCCACCGGGACACCGTTGGGGATCCGCGGATGGCCGAGGTCCGCCGTCTCTTTGCAGCGGGCTTCAGCGGACAGTCGACCCGCGAACTCATCGCGCTGCTGGCGCACGCCAACCAGCGCGTGCGGCTGGAGGCACAGTTCGCCCTGGCCGCGCGGGGCGGCGACGCCGTAGGCGCGCTGGAGGAGGCCGCGGTCCGTGGCGGCACCACGCTCGCACGCCTCCACGCGCTCTGGGCCCTCGGTCAGGTCGCCCGCCATCAGGCCACGCTGGCCCGCGGGTTCGTCCGCTTTCTTGACGACCCTGACGTGGAGGTCCGAGCGCAGGCTGCGAAGCTCGTGGGTGATCTCCGCGTGGGCGAGGCCGGCGACGCCCTTCTGGCGCGGCTCCGAGACGGCTCGGCCCGGGTGGCTTTCTTCGCGGCACAAAGCCTGGGCAAGCTCGGACGGGCGGATGCGACCGGGGCCCTGCTCGAGTGCGCGCGACTCAACGGCGATCGCGACCTCACGCTGCGGCACGCGTTGGTGATGGGCCTTGTCGGGGGAAGGAATCTCGACGCGCTCCACGCCGCCGTGCAGGATTCGTCGGCGAGCGTTCGCCTCGCGGCCTTGCTCGCGCTTCGACGGCTGGGTGATCCGGCGATCGCCCGGTTCCTCGACGATGCCGATCCCTTTCTGGTCGCCGAGGCGGCTCGGGCGATCAACGACGCGCCGATCGACGCGGCGCAGGGTGCCTTGGCGGCGTTGATCCGCCGCGCGGACTTTGGGGAGGATCGCGTCCTCGCGCTGCGGGTGCTCAACGCCAACGCCCGTGCGGGAGCGCCTGCGCACGCGGTTGCGCTCGCCGCGGTCGCCGCCGACGCACGCCTGCCGGAGCAACTGCGTGCCGAGGCGCTGCAGCACCTCGGCACGTGGGCCGGGCCCGCAGCGCGGGATCGCATCGTCGGCGTGTTCCGGCCGCTCGCACCACGCGACGGTGCTCCGGCGGCCGCCGCGCTTGCGACTCGGATCGACGCGCTCCTCGCAGATTCGTCCGAAGCGGTCGTGCTTGCGACCTTCAAGGCCGTGCGGTCCCTCGGCATCACGTCCGCCAGCGAGACGATGATCGCCACCGCACTCCGCCCGGAGTCCCCCGCTGTCACCCGGATCGCCGCGCTCGATGCGGTGGTCGCCGCAAACCACCCGCGACGCGCCGAGGTCATCCGTGCCGCCGGCCTCGCTGATTCGCCCGACGTGCGCGCGGCCGCCCAGACTCACTTTGGTCACCTGCCTCCGGAGGAGGCCTTCCCTCTCCTCGTACATGCGCTGCGCCAAGGCCAGACGGTCGAGCGCCAGAGCGCCATCGCCGCCCTCGGGGCGCTCGGCACCGCCGAGGCGGATGCGCTCCTGAGCGAAGGCCTGCGCTCGATGGACACCAACGCGGTGTACGCGCCGCTGCAGGCCGAGTTGCTCAACGCGGCGGAGGCGCGGCGCAATCCGGCCTTGCAAGCCCTGCCCGAGGCGCGCGAAGTCCGGCTGGCCGGAGCACCCGTGGCGCAGCGCTACGGATTCGCCCTGCAGGGGGGCAACCGCTCGCGCGGCCGCACGTTGTTTCACGAACACCCGGTTCTCGCCTGCGTGCGCTGCCACATGGTCGGCGGGGAAGGCGGCGCCGCCGGCCCGGCCCTCGATGGCATCGGGCGCGCCCACCCGCGCGAGTACCTGCTGGAGGCTATCGTGGCCCCGAATGCCACCATCGCCCCCGGATACGACGCCGTCTTCCTCACCCGTCGAGACGGATCGACCGTCATGGGCAGCGTCGCCGCCGAGGACAGCGCGTCGCTCACCCTGCGTCCCGCATCCGGCGAAGCCCCGGTCCGCGTGCTGCGCAGTGACATCATCAAGCGCGAGACGGCACCGTCCAGCATGCCGGAAATCTTCGGTACGGTGCTCACCCGCACCGAACTCCGCGATCTCGTGGAATTCCTCGCCTCCCTCACCACCCCGCCAGCGCGAGCCGGGAGCGGGAGTCACTGACCCGGCAGACCGCGCCGCGCCATCCGGCCGGCGCCGCATGGCCTCGCGCCGGCACCCCTCTCAGCGGGCCTCGTAGACTTCGACCAGCGCCACGCCAGTGGCCGCGTTCACGCCGGACACCTGCGCGGTGTACGCCCCAGGGTCGAGGTCGATCAGCATCGCCGCATCCTTGCTCGTGTCCGCAAGCACGAACGCGCCCGAGGCCGCCGCCGAGGTCCGGATCGCGGAAACGTTCACCGCCTGCCCCCAGTCGTCATTGACCGCAATCGTCGTCTGGCCGCGCAGGAGCGTAAGGAAGGGGTCCGTCAACGCCCCGGTCACCCCCAGGCCTCCGAGCGTCGGACCCACCGCCCGAATCAGCACGCGCCGCGGCCCGCCCTCGATCACGAAGCCAGCAATCATGATCTCGGATCCCGTGCCCACCTTCCCGCGGGTCGAAATGTTGACCATCTTCCCGGCGCCGAACGCTCCCGTCTGGGACACCGGAAGGGTGTATCGCAGGTTGTCGAAGATCACGAGATCACCTCCGTTGAGGGCCGCTTGGTCCGGACCGTTGAAAGTGAAGGTCACCGAGTTGATCTGGGGAACGGTTGCGTCCGCCACGAAGCCGATCTGCCGGCCCGTGCCGAGACACGTGACGGTGCCACCGCAGTTCTGCGAGACCAGCGGGAACGTGGTCGCCAAACCGTTGACGTTCATCACGCTTGCCGTGGTCCCGCTGCCATTGTGGTCGAAGTAGTCGATCATGAACGCCGAGACGGCCGGCATGAACGAGATCGTCAGCGTGCGCACGTAGCTGTTCGGCGACGAAACATCGCCACCGTCGTAAGTCTGGAGGTACTGACCCGACAGACTCCCGACGCCCGAGGTGCTGGAGGCCCCATACCGGGAGCCGAGCCCGGTATCGATGCGGTACTGGCCGCCGCGGTTGATCCCGCTCGTCGCCCCGGTCCCCGAAATCGTCACCATGATCTGCGGTCCCGTGTTGGCTCCGGCAGAAATCGGTATCACCTCGACCAGCGAGACGGTGCCGCGAGTACCCAGGTCGACCTCATTGAAGGTGATCACCCCGGAGCGGGCCGGATCCGACAGGACGAGATTACTGGGGGCCGCCGTGATCACCCCGCCCTCGGCGACGGCGACGCCGACGACGCCGAGCCCAAAGACCAGCGCCGCCAAGATTCGATGTGCGAGCACACGCCCAAGCGACCCAAAGCGCGTAGTTGTCATGTCCGTACATCTGAAAACTCGCAGCAGCGATTTGACAACACTTCAGTGCAACGGGCGCCCCGGGGAGCGCCGGCGACTCCCGCCGCCAGCGCCCACTAGCGCGTCATCGAATACCCGATCCGGTACTGGTCGTCCTCGCGCTGATTGTAGTCGATCAGCGTCTCACCCCAGCCGTTGAAATACTGGATGTGCAGGTATCCGGCCGCGCTGCGGCGGGCGGTCGGAACCATGCGGAGCGGGATGGTGAAGTCGAACTGGCCGCTGCCGTAGCCCGAACTTCTTCCCTTCCGGAGAGTCGCGGCGAACTGCAATCCTTGGTCGCGGCCCACCCGGATGCGCCACTCGACGTTGCCGCGGTACCGGGCGATGTCCGGATTCTCCTCCTTCTCCACGTAGTTGATGAACCGGGGTGTGATCCAAACCCGCCAGCGGTCGCCGATCGGGACGATCGCCGCCGGGGCAAAGTACGCGGTGTTCAAGCTCCGCGAAGCGAGGCTCTTCTGCCCGTTGGACTCGTGCTGCAAGCCAGCCTGGATCCCGAGCCGAGTCATCCAATCCGGCTTAAGGTGAAAATCGTCGCGGAAGAAGAACAGCGTCGGCCGGTAGCTCGAGTCGTGGAAGGGCTTCGATTCGCCGTTCAGGTCCCAGACGCTGGTCTGTGTGTATCCAAAATACAGTGACTGCCACCAACGCGGGTCCGTGCCCGAGGGCGCGATGAGGCGGTACTTGAAGCTGAACTGCAGCCGGGCGTTCCAGCCACCCACCGGCCCGAGCAGGAAATAGGTCGGCTCGTAGGTCGAGACGTGACGCCGCACCGTCTCGCGCTCGGACTCGAGGTCGAGGCTCTCGCCCCGCAGCGAGCCCCCCTTCACCGCATCGGTGCCGGTGCCACCGGCGGCTGCGGCGGCCGCGCCGGCGGCCGAGGGCGTCACCACGAACATCACCGGATTCGTCGGCAGGTCGGTGAACCTGAGCGAGACCGTCCCCGACGCGGTCGCAGGCACCGTCACCGCAAAACGCAGGGTGCTGAAACTCTGCGGCGCGATCGCCAACTGGGCGCCCAGTGCGAACCCCAAGGGCCGCACCTCGATCCGCTGCAATCCGCCGCCGCTCGCGAATTCCGCGCGCAGCACGCGCGGGATCACGACATCAAAGGGCCCGCCGGAGGGATTGTTGACGTACACCGTCAGCTCCAAGACCTCCCCCGCCTCGACGGCCCGGGTGGGAGGCACCAGCAGAAGGTCCGGATTGGCCGACGCCGTGCCCAGGAGGGCGAGCATCAACCCCAACCCGCACGCGATCCGACGAAAAAGCACCAGGTCAAACATGGTAGCCGGAGCGTGTCTCAGGACCCGCGCATTGACCAGAGCGAAGCGAATCACGCGCCGGCGAGATCGCAGGGACGTCACGCCGGACCCACTACACTCCCACCCTCTGAGAGAACCACCGCGGCGGCTTGAGTCTGGTGCGGGCGCCGGGAATCGAACCCGGGTTCCATGCTTGGGAAGCACATGTGATAACCACTATACTACGCCCGCAGACCCCAGACATCCGGAGAGGAAAGGAATCCGGCCCTCCAGCGCAATCACGAATAAGATCGGCGCCCGTCGAGCGCACTCCGCAGCGTCACCGAATCCGCGTACAACACGCCTCCACCGCTGGGCAGACCGAAACCGATTCGGCTCACCTTGACCTCCCCACCCGGCGGGAGATGGGACGTCAGATAATGACAAGTGGCCTCGCCCTCCACGTCGTTGGAGAGCGCCAGGATGATTTCCCGCACCTCGCCGCCCCGTACGCGCTCGAGGAGCGACGCGAGATTGAGCTGTTCAGGCCCGACCCCGCTGATCGGGGAAAGCTTGCCGTGGAGCACGTGGTAGACGCCGCGGTGCGCCCCGCTGCGCTCCAAGGCGACGAGGTCCGGCACGTGCTCCACCACGCACACCAGCCCCTGGTCGCGGCGTTCGTCGGCGCAGATCGGGCAGAGGTCCGCCTCCGCCAGCTGTCCGCAGCGGGTGCAACGGCGCACGGCGGTCGCGGCCGTCCGCAGGGCCTCCACCAGCGCCGGCAGTTGCTCCGGCTTCTCCACCAGGAGGTGCAAGGCGATCCGCTCCGCAGAACGAAACCCCACGCCCGGCAGCTTCTTGAGCTGACCCTGCAGGGACTCGAAGGCCGAGGCCATGGTCAACGCTCTGCCGGGGATCCGGGAACTCGCACGACCTCCGCCGGGCTCACATGAAGCCCGGCATCTGGAAGGCGCTGGTGACCTTCTGCATCTCCGTGTCGTTGTGCTCCTTCGCCTGCTTGGCGGCATCCTGCACCGCCGAGAGAATCGTCTCGGAAACCAGCTTCGCATCCTCCTTGAGGAACTCCGGGTCGAGCGAGAGCCCGGTGAAACGGCCCGCACCGTTGATCTTGATCCGCACCGCGCCGCCACCGGCGGTGATGTCGAATTCCTTCGCTTCGAGCTGCTGCTGGAGCGACTCGATCGAACGCTGCATCTTCTGGGCTTGCTTGAGGAGTTTGCCGACGCCGGCCATGGGATCAGGATAGGGTTGAGAGTCAGCCTCAGGGACGGACAACTGGGCGGAGGCTTCAAGCTTCAAGTAGCGCCGCGTACCCTTCGCGGAACGAGGGGTATCGGGGCCGCCAACCCAACTCGCGCTGCATGCGGTCGCTCGCAATGACGCGATCCGGCACCTGCCGCCGTCGCAGGCCCGCACCCTCCGCCGAGAAGCGCGGGGGCTCACGCCCCAAACGCGATGCCACCCAGGCCGCGACCGTCGCTTTCGCTTCGGGACACCCGTCCGCCACGGTGTAAACCTGCCCCGTGGCCCGTTCCGGGCTGCGCCACGCCGCCACGAGAGCACCGATGACATCATCCCGGTGAATCAGGTTCAGGCGGTGCTCGCCCCGCCCGGCCAACTCGGTCGCTCCGGCGCGCACCTGATCGAGCAGCAGGTGTCGCTCCGGCCCGTAAATGCCCGCAAGGCGCAGCACCGTCCAAGGCCCCGGCCACTCGCGCACCACGCGCTCCGACTCAAGGATCAGGCGACCATTCTCCTCCACGGGCTCCGTGACGCTGGTCTCGTCCACCCGGGCCCCCCCACCCTGCGCGTAGACGGAGGTGCTGCTCGTGTAGACGAGGTGAGCCCGGACCGGACCAGAGGCCGAGGAGGCCCACGCGATCAGCGAGCGGGCTCCCTCGACATAGCTGCGGCGATATCCCTCCACGCCCCCGCCGCCAGAGCTGACCGCATTGAGGACGAAGTGGGCGTCCCGCGGCATCCGCGCATGCCAGTCGTGGCTCGCCAGGTCGGCCACCACCACGTCCACCCCCGCCGCCGCGAGCGCGCCGGCTGTGGCGGGGTTCCGCGTGAGCGCGGAGACCTCCAGTCCGGCCGCGCGGGCCACCCGAGCCACCGCGCCGCCGATGTAGCCGGCGCCGAACACGAGCAGCCGACGCCCAGCCCAGGGGGCAAACCGCGCGACGAGATCGGCGGCGCGGCCCGGACTGGGAGCGTCAACAAGAGGCATCGCGCAGCGGGCAGTGATCGAAGGCGCCCGATCAGATCACGACTCCCGGACCGCCGCCCAGCGTGTCGTCGTTGATCGCATGCAGCCGCGCGGCCAGTTCCTCGCCGGCCGCACGACGATCGGCGAGTTGCCCGGCCGGAACGAGGACCCCCGAGACGCGCACGCGGGAAAACGGGCGCGGCAGAATGAAGCGATCCCAACTCGGAATGACCCAGGCCGACTCGAACACCCCGCCGAGAAGGAGAATCGGGACGCCCGCGCGGCGCGCCACAACGAGCCCACCCGCCTTGAAGTCGTAGCGCGGACCGCGCGGACCGTCCGGCGTGATCCCGATGTCGGCGCCACGGCGGAGGACATCAACGAGCAGCAGCGCCGCCTCCCGCCCCTGCTGGCTGCTGGATCCGCGGATCGTGCGGAGTCCCGCCAGCGCAAAGAACGCGGCCAGCCATGCTCCGTCGCGACTCGCGCTGACCAACGCGTACACCGGCCGGCCCTGCCGGAAGCGTCGGAAGATTTCGGCACCGAGGAAGAGACGGTTGTGCCACAGCACCATCGCGATTGGTTCGTCCGTCTTCGTCAGTCCCGCCAGCGAGGCTTCGGTCGTCTCAAACCGCAGCGTCCGTCCCCACAAACGCATCAGGCTACCGAGCGCCGCCAGCACGAGGCGCTGCCACCCGCGCACCCGGTGGGCGGCGTCAGAAGAGGCCGCGGAGGCGGAGGACGGACCATCAACCATGCACAGAGTGTTCCGGAAAGCACCCGCCCGCGCCAAGCGAAGAATTGACGCCCGGCCGACTGTGCTTCACCGACCGAGGGAATGACCCGCCTCCCCGCCTGCCCGCAGCTGCCTCCAGCTCGCGAAGGACTCTCGTGGCGCCACCTCCACGCACAGCGAGACGACGCGCGCGGTGAAACCTTCTACCTCGCGTGCCTTGAGTACGGTCAGGCGCTCTGGCAGCAAGCCCTGCCCGCCCGGGCCATCCTCTGCCTCGACCGTGCCATGGGCGCGGACCTGACGGGCTCGGAGCCGGCCTTGCAGCGCTGGCCGATGCCCTACGAGGCGCTGGCTTGGATGCTCAAGAACGTTCCGCCCGACCTCTTCATCGGCAACCCCCGGGTGCACTTTCAGCACTACGCCGACCGGATGAACGAGCCCCGCCGGGACCTGCGCCGCTGGCGCGCCTGGGCCTGCTGGGCGATCACGAGGTCGGTGCGGCCCGACTGGCCTGCGGACCCCCGACACCACGTCCGGGAGCCCGCCGACGCCGAGATCGAGTGCGCCCTTCGCCAGCACGGACTCCCCGGGGAGACCGACGTCTGGGCTGCCGTCCTGCGGCACGCGCGCACGTCCGCTGTTCGAAGGGACGGCCTAGAAAGAGACGTCATTCGCTAAGTCGTTGCGACAAGCCGCCGAGGGGACGCCTTGACGCCTCGGGCGGTTTCCCGCTTTGTCGTAACTCTTTTTCGGCATCTCCGCGCAACCCGCGCGCACGCTTCCTGTCTCTCGTTGCTTCCCCGGATCCCTTTTTTCGCGACCGCTCCCTTTTTCGCACGATGACGTCCACCCGCCTCACCCTCTGCCTGGTCCTTCTCGGCCTCTTCGCTCCCTTGCGTGCGCAGAGCGGCATGCAGATTCCCTATGAGTTCCGACCGGTGCGCAACAATGCGTTCTCGGTGGGCGTGCGCTTCATCGGCGGGGCGAACGTCCGTTTCGGCAATCTGGGCACCGTACCTTCGAACCTGACCATCCCCGCGCTGTCGATTGCCCCGCAGTCGATCAATTACGCGAACGGGTCCGTCGGCGTCGACTCGTTGCGCGACTCGGAAAAGAATGCCAGTGGCAATCAGACCTCGCCGCAGGGTGGGCGCTACCGGGTCCGTGGAAGCGTTCTCGATGCGACCGGCAATCCGGTCCTGGATGCCAACGGCAACGTGGTCACGCAGGACATCGCTGACTTCCTCTCTTACCGGCCCGGCTACACGCGCATCTGGTCATATGCAAACGCCAGCCAGGCGACCTCGAATCCGGGCTTCATCGCGATGAACGATTACAGTTCCGAGACGAACGGGGGCACCGCCGAGGCGGATTCCGGTGCTGGACCCGGCTTCGAGTTCTCCTACGTCCGCAAGCTCGGCACGCTGGGAGGCAAGATCGAGGTGGGACTTCTCTTCGGCGTCGGACTGACCGACATCAACGGCAAGACGAAGGGCGAGGTCAAAGCGACCCTCAAGACGCTGACCGACCTTTACTCGCTCGGCGGACAGGCCGCGCCGGCCGCGCCGTTCGTCGGCCCCGCCTACGCCAATTTCACCGCCAGCAATGGCACCGTTTTCGGTTCGTCACTCGAAACCACCGTGCCTCTCGGGGCGCAGCCCGTGAGCCGCAGCACCACGACGACGGCCAACGGCGCCTCGGTCTCCGGCACGTGGCAGATCAAGGGAGCCTACTTCCTGTTCCGCGCCGGTCCGGTGCTGCGGATCCCGTTGAACCGCCGCGTCGCGATCAACGCCAGTGCGGGCTTCGCCGGTGCCTACATCGGGACGGAGTACCGGATCGACGAAACCCTGAATGTGGCCGGGGCCTTGCCGATGCGGCTTGAGGCCCAGCAGAGCTACAAGAAGTTCATGGTCGGCGCCTACGCCGAGATCAACGCCGAGTGGGTGATCACTGAGCGCACGGGTTTCTTCGCCGGAGTGACCGCCGAGACGCTCGACAAGTACCAGCAGACGCTGTCCGGACGCACCGCCGCCGTCTCCATCGGCTCCAATGCCGGCGTCCGGCTGGGCATCACCACGCGCTTCTAACGCGCGGCGGCGCGCGCCCGCAAATCGGCCAGCACGGTCTCGATCGGCCGCAGGTCGGCGGCGGGCCAGAGGCCGTTGATCCGGTCGATCACCTGCTGGATCACGCCATCCGGGCACGATGCACCACCGGTGATCAGGACGCGTTTCGCGCCGTGGTCGGCCGGCCAGAGCACTCGCACCTCGCGGCGACTCTCCCGCGGACCCACCCCGTTCGCGGCCGGAAACACGGTGTGCTCCACCGCCTGCCGCGAGAGAATGTTCGCCTCGCTCTGAATGAAGAAAGTGCGACCGGGAAGACGCTGCTCGCACAGCCGGTAAAGTTGGTAGGTGTTCGACGAGTTGGTCCCGCCAATCACGAACGCCGCATCCAGCGGACCTTCCAGCGCCCGCGCCAGCGCATCCTGATTCACCTGCGTGGCGTAGCAAAGCGTGTCGTTGCGCGTCCCGCCTCCGATGCGCGGCTGCGCTCCGTCCGCGTCCGGTCCGAACCGAGTCGCGAAGCTTTCCCGGAGGAACTGGATGATGCTGCGCGTCTCATTCATCAGCAGCGTCGTCTGGTTGACGACGGCCACGCGCTGCAGGTCGCGCCCCACCTCGAATCCCGGCGTGTGACGATCGCGGAAGAGGCTCTCAAAACGAGC
>CAZEJZ010000026.1:0-14327 GCA_964512415.1 uncultured Opitutaceae bacterium | reverse complement strand
GCTGGCAGCTCTCGTCGGCGAAGAGCGGGAGCGGACTCCGCTCGCGCAGCCAGGCGGTGTCATCGAGCCGGTCGCGGGCGAACGGCTGCTCGACGAGCCGGACATCCTGCGTGGCGAGCCACTCGATTTGCCGCAGCGCTTCCTCGCGGTCGGTCCAGCCCTGGTTGGCGTCGACGATCAGCGGCGTGGCGGAGACGCTGCGGATGGCGGTGATGAGTTCGCGGTCGGAGTCGCGGCCCAGCTTGACCTTGAGCAGCCGGTATTCGCTGGCGGCGCGGGCCTTCTCGCGGACGACCTCGGGCGTATCGATCCCGAGCGTGAATGACGTGACCGGGGCGCGGGCCGGATCGAGGCCCCAGAGCCGGTGCCATGGAGCGCCCAGCCGTCGGCCGACCCAGTCGTGGAGGGCGATGTCGATCGCGGCCTTGGCGGCGGTGTTGCCTGGAGCCAGTGCGTCGACCTCGCGCAGCACGTCCTCGAGCAGAAAAGGATCGGAGCGGCCGGCGAGCAGCCGGGCGGCGGCGGTGAAGAATGCGGTGGCGGAGGCCTCGCTCTCGCCGAGGTAGGGAGGCATGGAGGCTTCCCCGTGGCCGATGAGCCCCTCGTGCTCGACCTCGACCAGCATGGCGGGCGTGGCCGTGCGCGACTGGGTGGCGGTGGTGAACGGCTGGCGCAGTTCGAGCGTGTACGGTGACCAGCGAAGCAGCATGGGTCCCAACATGACGAAGCCGGGGGCGGATGGCCACCCCCGGCTGTACCGGCCCGCAAATTAGTTGGGCTGCTTCGCCGCTTCAGCGGCAACGGAGAAATCCACCCACCGCGCCATCTCGCCGAGCTTCGCGTTGGGCTGGCTCGACAGAAACGCTCCCGCGTTACGCAGCCAGGTCTCGGGCGTCGTCACGCCGAGCTCGGGACTTTCCGCGGTCAACAGCGGCCCGATCGCCGCCAGCGAGCGTGTCTGATATTCGAGTGCGAGTAGCGGCTCGTGCTTTTCGACGACGAACTTGGCCGTGCCGGGCCCATCGGCCAGCGCCGCCCGCCAACCGCGGTTGCTTGCCGCGATGAATCGCACCAGCGCCGCCCGGTGTTTCCGCAGCGTCGTCTCCGACACAAAATACACCTGAGAATAGGCCGCGTAGCCGTTGGCGCCGAAGGGCAGCGCCACGATGTCGTGCCCCTCAACCTGCAACTTGATCAACTCGTCCACGAGGTAGCCTTGCTTCGCATCGTATTTGCCGGCGAGGAGCGGCGCGTTGCCGTAATCGGCCTCGGTCACCGTCAGCTGCGTGCGGTTGAGCCCGGCCCGTTGCAACACGGCGTCGAGCGCCTCGTGGCCGTCACCGTGCACCGCGACTGTTTTGCCGGCCAGATCCCTCGGCGTGCGAATCCCCTTGGCGCGAAAACTCATCAGCCCCAGCGGCGTTTCCTGAAACATCGCGCCGAGCGCCACAATCGGCAGCCCGGCCGCACGGCCCGCCAGGAACAGCCCGCTCTCGATCGAGCCGACCATGCCCTCATTTGCCGCCACCGTCGCGGCCACGTTGGCGTAGTCCGACGGGCCCTTGCCCAGTCGCCGGATCTCGACGTCGAGCCCGGCCGCGCGGTAAAAGCCCTCCCGCTCCGCCACGAGCAGGCCGGCGAACTGTACGTTCTTCACGCCGAGATCCATTTGGAAGACCAGTTTGGTCGGTGGTTCGGCTGCGGCGGCCCCGCCGGCCCAAACGAGGCTCACCACACCCATCATGACCCGGCACCAGTGGCGTTGCGTTTTCATAAGCGTACACGGCAGTCATCGTGCCGACTGGCCGCAAGTCTTCCGGCTGATCGGAAACTGGATTCTCAGGGGGATCGGATCCGGGAGGGGTTTAGCGGAAAAAATGCCGTAGCGCGACGACCAGTCCTGCTCGCGGAGGTAAAGGTTGTCACCACGCCACCGCATGAAGTCGCCGCCGTGCTTCGCCATGTTGCGAAAAATCTCCGGCGACGCGCCATAGGCCGGTCGGGTGGGGCCGGAGGAGCGGTCGTAGGGTGGGTCGTTGATGTAGCTGCACGATCCGACGAGGAAACGGACCACGGGCGGGTCGCCCCGCCATTCCCATTGGGACTTGGCGCGAAACGTAAGCGGGTTCGCGGCGGGCTGCGCGGTGCCGTCGAGCATGATGGCGTAGCCATCGGCGTGGCCAGCGACGAGCCCGTCCACGACGAAGGGATGCACGTGGGTTCCGATGGGGTCGGTGAGGCTGCGGGTCGCCGGGACGAGGCGGGACGGAGCGTCGGAGGTTGCCGGCCGGACCAAGAGCTCAACGCGACCGGCTCCGTCGGTTTCAAGCCAGACGAGCTCTTCGCGATGTTCCTGATGGCCCAGCATCGGGCCGGCCACGATACGGCCGGTGGCGCAGAGGGAGATGGAACACGCGAGGACGCTCAAAATCGAAACGAATACGCGATGGTTCATCCCGTGAGCGAAAACGGCAGCGAGGCGGGGGCCACGAGGCCAAGTCGAGGGAAACCCAGTCGTAACCGGGCGTACTGGCGGCTTGGATCGAGACTAGAAAAGCCCGGCGCTGTTTCCAAACTGGGCCCAACCGCTGAACTCGGCCTTGAAGCCTCCGGAGAATTTCTCCCGCTTTGGCGTTTTCTCCCAATCTGCTTTCCTACTTATGTCTGATCTCGTTCCCGCCAGTCCCGGTCCCAATGCCGATTCAAAACGAGAAGCCCCCGCCGACCAGACGCCGGCGATTGTGCGGCAAATCGGGCTCGGGCTCGGTTTCGCGTTTTTTCTGATGACCTTTTTCGTCGCGCCGCCCGAGGGCATGACGGAGCCGGCGTGGCGAGTTTGCGGACTCGCGCTGTGGATGGCGGTCTGGTGGATCACCGAAGCGATGCCGCTGCCGGTGACGGCGTTGCTGCCGCTGGTAGTGCTGCCGCTCTCGAACTTGATGCCGCTCAAAAAAGCGGCCGCAAACTTCGCGGCCGAACTCATCTTCCTTTTTCTCGGCGGCTTCATCCTGTCGATCGCCATTCAAAAGTGGCGCGTGCATGAGCGGCTCGGACTCGGGCTCATGAAGTATGCGGCTTGGAATCTGCCGAGCCTGCTCGCGGGTCTGCTGTTCGTGACGGGCTTCATGGGCATGTGGATGAGCAACGCGGCGACGGCGATGGTAATGATGCCGATGGCGCTGAGTATCGCGGCGCTGATCACCAAAGGTGACGCGACCTCCCCGGTGACCAAGACGCTCGTGTTGGCGGTGGCTTACGCGCCGTGCATCGGCGGGCTGGCGACGTTCATCGGCACGCCGACGAACGCCGTGCTCGAGGGCTACGTCAGCAAAACCTACGGCGTGAATCTCAGCCTCGCGCAGTGGATGTCCTTTGGCGTGCCGGTGGCGGCGGTGCTCTTGGTGGGCTGCTGGCTGCTGCTTTATTACACGCTGCTGCGCGGCGCGCCGGCGGTGGCCAATTTGGCGCCGATGATGCGCGGCGAGTATGCGAAGCTCGGGCGGTTTACGGCCGGTGAGACCATCACCACAGTGGTGTTTCTGGGTTGCGTGACGACGTGGGTATTCAGCGATTTCTTCGGCGGCCTGATCGGGGCCAATATCGAGGACGGGGTGGTGGCGATTGTCGGGGCGCTCGTGCTTTTCCTGACGCCGTTGGACCGCAAATGGAACCGAACGGTGCTCTCGTGGAAAGATACGGAAAAATTGCCGTGGGGCATTCTGATTTTCTTTGGCGGCAGTCTGAGCCTCTCGGCGGCGTTGACCGAGACGGGCGTCACGCGCTGGCTGAGCCAAGAGCTCCAACTTTTGCACGCCGTGCCGGTCTGGCTCGTCATGATTGTGGCGGTGGCATTGATCGTCGCGGTATCGGAGATGATGAGCAACTCGGCGACGATCACGGCGTTTCTGCCGATCCTTGCTGGGCTCGCGGGCGGGCTCGGAATTCATCCGTTTCTCATCATGATCCCGGCGACGCTGGCGGCGAGTTGCGCGTTTATGATGCCCGGTGCCTCGCCGCCCAATGCGATCGCATTTAGTACGGGCAAAGTCTCGGTGCCGGACATGGTGAAGACGGGGCTTTGGCTGAATCTGATCTGCGCCGTCGGTATCTTGTTGGCGGCGTTTTATCTGATTCCCGGCATCATGGGCTTCGACCCGCTGACCCCGCCGGCCTGGGCGCTGCCAAAGACGCCTTAAATGCGGGCGGATACGACGCGGGTGAAATTAAATGCGGGGAAGCGGGCGGTGCTGCTGAATCTTGCGCATGACTCCGCCCCTTCTTGGAAGATTTGCTCTCGTGACCGGTGCCGGCCAATGCCCGGATGAAGCCATGGCGCTCGCCCTCGCGGAGGCCGGCGCGACGGTCGCATTGCTCGCGCGGGAAGAGGCAAAAGCGGCGGAGGTCGTGAACCGAATCCGGGCGAACGGCGGCGGCCAGCGGCCCCGGTCGGTCGTTTCAACTCGCGCTGATCCCCGGCAGTATCGGCGTGGCGGTGACGAGCCAGCGTGAGCTCAACGATCTGGCCCTACGCCACGGCTTCGAGGCCGTCGAGCTGCGGCCGGATGAGTTGGCGGCGATGTCGGTGATGCAGGTTTCAGAGACGCTGGCGGATTCGACCGCCAAGAAACTGACGAGGGCCGCAGCGGGGCTGGCGGTTGATTTTCGCAAAGACGACGCGCTGTTCCGTGAGGGATTGGCGAAGCTGCCGGCGATCGCGGCGGGCCTGCAACGGGCGGGAGAGCGGCGGATGGGCACGTGGCTGATGCCCAGCAGCGACTCGCTGACCTACCGCGACGATTTCAAGCAGCACGCGGTGCGGTTGGCGGAAGTCGCGCGGGTGCTGCGGGATCACGGGCTTGCACTTGGGCTGGAGTATGTGGGTACGCAGACCCTGTTGGTCGGGCGCAAGTATCCGTTTGGCCATACGCTGGCGGAGACCCGGGAGCTGATCGCGGAGATCTGGACCGGCAATGTGGGCTTGGTGCTCGATACTTGGCATTGGTGGCAGGCGGGCGATACGGTGGCTGATTTGTTGACGTTGAAGAACACAGACGTCGTCAGCGTCGATTTGAACGATGCGCCGCAAGGCGTGGCGAAGAACCTGCAACGAGACGGCGAGCGGGAACTGCCGGCGGCAACGGGCATGATCGATGCGGCGGCGTTTCTCTCCGCGCTGGTGACGCTCGGCTATGGCGGACCGGTGCGGGCCGAGCCGTTTAACAAAGTGCTGAATTCCCTTGAGAACGAGCCGGCCTGCGCGGCGGTGTCGGCGGCGATGAGGCGGGCGGTGGCGCTGCTCAAGAGCTAGTGTAGTGTTCCGCAATTGAGTCGGCATAAGCGGGTGAGGTCGGAGGAGATCGACTTTAGGGCTGGGCGCGGCGATTGATCGGCGTTGATGAGCGGCGTTTTGGAAGCGTGGAGTCCGGCTCGCCGTCGCTCCCGCCCCGCGCCAGTCGGCGTTTGCGGATCATCCAGCCGAGAGGATTGGCCCTGCACCTTGATATCACTAAAATTGATGCCGTGATGCCTTTCATGCGGACGACCCTCACCCTCGATCCGGATGTCGCGATGCGGCTGGCGGCCGAGGCGGCACGCAGTGACCGGCCCTTCAAGCAGGTCATGAACGCCGCGTTGCGCCGCGGGCTCAATCCCTCGGGAAAACGGGTGCTCCGGGCCGCTTACGCGGTCCGTCCGGTCAAACTCGTTTTTCGCCCGGGCATTGATACCGCCAAGCTCAACCAGCTGGCGGATGACCTGGAGATCGAGGTGGTGGCCGGAAAGCTCCAGCGGTGATCATCCCCGACCTCAACCTGCTGATCTCTGCGCACAACGCCGCTGATCCGCGGCATGTCGCGGCGCGTCGCTGGTGGGAGGCGTGTCTCAACGGCGATGAGCCGGTCGGTCTGGCTTGGGCGCTGCGCTGGGCTTTGTCCGCCTCACCACGCACCGCCAAGCGCTGGTGCAGCCGCTCGCGGTGGAGGAAGCGACGGTCTTGGTGGAGGGCTGGCTCGATCAGCCGGTCGTGAGGGTGTTGGTGCCGGGGCGGGACCACGCCCGGCATTACTTTGGCTTCCTGCGCCGGCTGGGAGTGGCGGGTAATCTCACCGCCGATGCCCACCTCCCGGCTCTGGCCGCGGAGTATCAGGCCGAACTGCAGAGCACCGACTCGGACTTCGCCCGCTTTCGCGGTCTGCGGTGGCGGAATCCTCTCGAGCCCGGCAGGGGGCGCTGACGCCACGCCACCTGCCAGACCGAGGACACCGTGGACTTGGGTTAGAGGCGCTTGGTGACCTGGACGGACCAGGAGCGGCCGCGGGCCATCTGGTTGTAGACGGCCGGATCGTAGCCGCGGGAGTCGGCGGACAGCGGCGGGACGGCCTCGAATAGGTTGATCACGCCTACGCGCAGGGTGGTGTCATTCAGCCACGAACCCTTCGAGCGGAAGCGGTACGAGACGTAGGTGTTGTAGCTGATCGAGTCCGCGACCACGTAGCGGTACTGCGTGTTGCCGGCGGTGAAGAACGGGGAGATGTAATTTGGCGAACCCAGGGATTCCCACGTCGTCTGCGTGGTGGTGGCGCCGGATTCCGTGTAGTTGCCGATGTAGTACGCCGACAGGCCGGCGCTCCAGGCATTGCGGCGCCACGTGACGGCGGCGGAGCCGCGCCACTTCGGAGTCGCGCCGCCGGTGGCGTTGCTCCAGCGCAGGTCAGTGCGCGGCTGCCCCGGTGCGTTGTAGGCGTGGAAATCGTTCAGGTACGTCCACGTGGTGGAGAGCGTGATGTTCCCGAGGGCCAGCTTCGGCAGCCGGTAGGTGGCGTCAAAGTCGAAGCCGTTCACGAATTGCTGGGAGCGGTTGAAGTAGGTCGTGCGGATCACGTCGATCGCGCCGACCACGGCGCGCTGGTTACCGGCGGGGCGGGTGGCGTTGTAGGCGGCGAAGAAGTCGCGGTCGGCCTGCGTGACCGGCAGGCGGACGATCGCCGGGTCGCCCTTGTAGTTGGCCGTGGCTGAGCCGAGGTCGATCTGGCTGATCGACTGACCGGCGGCGAGGGCGGCCTGAGTGGCGGCGATCAGGGCGGCGGTGTCGTCGGCGATGGAGCCGGCGGAAGCGATCACGTTGCGCTGACGGATTTCCCAGTAGTCTACGCCGACGGACAGACCCTGCACGCGCGGCACGTCGATGACGATGCCGGCGGACTTGCCTCGGGACTCCTCGGGATCGAGATTCAAGTTGCCGGAGGCGATGCTGCGGCGGTTGGACGGACCGTCCGTCGGCAGACCCGTGACGGCGCTGCGGTAGGTGTCGGTGCTGCCGGTGACGGTGCGGATGAGCGTGCCGGTGAACAGCTGGGCGAGGTTCGGAGCGCGGAAGCCCTCGTTGTAGGAAGCGCGGACCAGCACGTTGGCGAACGGACGCCACGTCGCGCCGACCTTGGGCTTCGTGGTGGTGCCGAAGTCGGTGTAGCTCTCGAAGCGCGCGGAGGCGTTGAGCTCGAGGGAGTGGATCAGCGGCATCCGGAACTGGTTTCCGACCAGCGGAATCACGGTCTCGACGTAAGCGGCGGTGACGTGACGGTTGCCGTAGGTGTCGGAGTTCGGCGAGAAGCCGAGGAAGTCGTTGCTGCTGGTATCCAGGCCAACGCCCGGCGGGTTGAGACCGGCGTACGGTGGGCGGAAGTCGGCGTAGGTCTCGTGACGGAATTCACCGCCGACGGCGGCGCCGATGGCGTTACCGCCCCAGATCGACAGGAGATCGCCGGAGGCGCGCGCGTCGAGGCTGGCGAGGCTGGTGATGCCGTTGCGCACGAACTCGGAGCGGAACGTCGATTGGACGCTCTCCGGGTTGGTGTACGGACCGGTGACGACGAGGGTGTTGTTCTGGACCGCGAACGAGCGCGTGAACGGATTGAATGCCTTGGCGGGGTCGGTCTGATTGATCGCGGCGATCAGCAGGCTCTTCCGGCTCGGGCCCTTTTCCGCGTCGGTGACGCGGGCGTCCGCGAAGAGACCGGCGGTCTCCCAGTTCCACGTCTCGCCGAAGCGGCCGCGGAAGCCGAAGACGCCGCGGTACATGGAGTTTTCGATGATGGCGTTGCGTCGGGCGAGGTCGGTTAGGCGCTTGTTGCTGATGCGCACGGCGGCGGGAGTGCCGGTGAGGCGCGGCGTGCCGTCGGTGTTCGGGGCGCCCGTGGGGCTGAAGAACCGCGTGCCGAACGGATTGAAGGGATTGGACGCAGGCACGATGATGTCTCCGTCAGTCGAGGCGGTGATGCCGTCGGGTTCGCGCAGAGTGTCGGAGCGCGCTTCGTAGGACACGAATTCGGCGAACGCGGTGACGCGTGATGTCAGGTCGTACTCGCCGCCGAGGAAGAGATTGCCGCGGGTCGACTGCGGCTGGATGACGCGATAGGGGTTGTTGTTCCAGTAGTACGTATTCGTCACGCCGCTGCGGACGGGGGTCGTGGTCTGGAAGCCGACGCCGGTGCCGGTCGGCACCAGGAAGAACGTCCCGGACGTGGCCACGAGGGTTGCGGGGATGCCGGTCGGTCGGCTGGCGGTGAAGACGCCGGTGGCCGAGACGGTCCCCGTCGAGTAGTTGCCGAATTCGCTGGTGGCGGAGCGGGCGTTGAACGTGGTGCTGGTGGACACGTCCCACGGCGCCGGAGCCATGTTGGAGTGGTCGGCTTCGGCGGAGAACGGACGGTCGGCGGCGGAGATCACGTCGCGGTCGTAGACATCGAGCACGACGAGGCCGCGTCCGCGGGAGCCGAGCTTGAAACCGTGGGTGAGCGTGGCGCGGAATTCGCGGCCGTCGCCGTAGCTCGTCTCGCCGAAGCGCAGCGCGAGCTCGGTGCCCTTGAAGTCGCGGCGCATGATCGTGTTCATCACGCCGGCGACGGCATCGGTGCCGTAGATCGACGACGCGCCATCGCGGAGGATGTCGACGCGCTCGAGGCCGCGGTTCGGGAGGATGTTGACGTTCGTGGAGAGGTTCGGGACGCCGGCCTCGCTCTGGCTGATCGGATGCGGCGGCAGCCGACGACCGTTCAGGAGCACGAGCGTGTTGGCGGACGGAATGCCGCGGAGGGAGACGGACGAGTTGTCGCCGCGGGCGGTGGCGCCGAGGGTGGCGGTTTCGTTGCCGGGCAGGCCGGTCACTTGGGGCAGGGCGGCGAGCAGGTCGGCGGCCTGCGGGGCATCGCGGAGTTCGATCTCATCGCGGCCGAGCAGGGTGACGGGCAGCGTCTTCTCGAAGTCGAGCCGTCGGAGGTTCGAGCCGGTGACGGTCAGCGCCTGCAGTTGCACGGGCTCATCGTCGTTCTTCGCCGCCGCGGTGGTGGGCGCGGTCGGGGCGAGTTGGGCGGAGGCGACGGAGGTAAGACACACGACGAGGCCAAGGCCGCTGCGGCGGAATCGGGCGAGAACGTGGTCTCGGGCAGGTTGAGTCATGACGGTGGTTGGGTTTGGGTCTGCGGTTGGCTTGGTTGGGAAAGGAGACAGTCGCGAGCGCCTTGATCCGTGACGCTTGAGGCGCCGGTTTCAGGGAGTGGGCACGGAAGAGGTGATCAAGGTCCCATTCGCGGGGATCGAGGAAAGGAGTGCGAATTCCGGAGGCGCGCAAGCCTTACCCCCGAAACGCACCCGCGCCGCGCCGCAGTCACCGCGCGGCTCCACGCAAACGGGTTGTGGAATTAATCTTTGCCCGGACGGGGCAAGCCGGGCCTCAGCTCGGACCGGCCCATTTCAGCAGGCCAACGAAGAGGGCGATGATGCTGCCGGAGACGGCGCAGCAGATCAGGAAGCCGACAGTGTCGACCTTGTCCCAGCGCGCGAACTCCCACGCGGAATTCGGGAAGAGTTTCGTGTGCTGGAAGCGGTTCGGGTCGCGCCGGGTCGCCTCCATCGCGGCCTCCTCCTCCTCCGGGGTGGCACCGACGGGGGTCTTCATCCGACCGAAGAACTGGTCGACGCGGGACTTCTCAGGCGGACGCGTGAGGAGGCTGACGAGGATCAGCAGGACGAAGGGCGAGAGGGCGTTGAACAGGAACCGCGCTGCAAACCGGTCGCCGGGGCTGAGGGTCTCGATCTTGAGGCCCGCGAGGCGCAGCGAGACCAACTCGAGGTGGAGACGTCCGCGGCCCTGCAGCGGGCTTTCGGGGTTGGTGGGATCGACGCGCACCACGGAATCGAAATAGACGGCCTCGGGCTGGCCGTTCGGTCCGGCGGCGCGCTGCACGAGGATGGGGTGGGAGCGCAGGGCGGGGAGCGGCGACAGCGCGAACGGACCAACCACGTTGAGAAAGATGCCGACAATGAGACCGACCCACGTGCCGACGACCGTCAGGCGGCGCCAGAAGAACATCAGCAGGATCGCGGCGCCGAAGGGGATGCTGACCGTCTGCACCAGCAGCAGCGCCGAGATGACGTCGTCCATCGAGAGCGCGGCGATGATGCCGATGGCGAGGGCGACGAACATCGAGACGCGCCCGGCGCGCACCGCGCCCGACTCGGACAGCTCCGGTCGCAGGGGGCGGAACACGTTGCGAACGAAGAGCGCGGCGATCGAGACGGTCTGCGCGGCCACGGTCGACATGTTGGCGGCGAGAACACCGGTCAGCATCAGGCCGAGGAGTCCGGGTCCCAGGAGTTGTCGCGAAAGCGTTCCCCACGCCAGATCCGGGTCTGAGAGCGCGTCGGCACCCTGGTAAAGGGCGACCGCGATCAGTCCCGCGAAGGCCCAGAGGATGAACATGATTCGCTTGGCGAATGTGCCGCTCACCGCGCCGAAGCGGGCGGCGAATTCGTTCTTCGCCGAACCGCTCACGCCCATGTTGGCGATGATGCCGTTGATCTGGACGAGCGCGGCAAGGAAGATGGCGAACAGCGACCACGCGGTGATGCGTTGGCCCGCCCCCTCGTCTCCGATCAATTCAAACATCATCGCGGGAACCCGCTCCTGCAGCGCTCCGAACCCCCCGATCGCCGCGAATCCCGCCGGAATCAGCAGGATTGAGAACGCCACGATGATCAGGCTTTGCAGCACTTCGTTGACCGCGGTCGCGGACAGGCCGCCGAGGATCACGTAAACACCCACCACGATCGTGTAGACCAAGTAGAAGGGCAGCGGTTGGATCGCGGTGATGTAGCTCTTCAGTTCCCCCCGAGCCTGACGCTCGCGCAGTTCCTTCAGGCGCGCTTCATCAAAACTGCCTGCAGCCTGCGTCTTCGCGGCGTGCTCCAGCGCCCGCCACTCCCGGTGTCCCTCAATCGACGCGCGCTCCTGCAATGTCCACGCGGCCTCCGGCTTCACCGCCAGCGCGGCGCAGATCTTGTACGTCACCAAGTTGCCGAAGCCAATCACCACGAACGTCGCCGCGATCATCTGAAACACCGCGTAGAAGGAAGCCAGCTTGCGGCTCCCGAGACGGTCCTCGAAAAGGTCGGCCGTGGTGACGAGCCGAACCCTGCGGAACCACATGTTCATGAACCAGTAATATGGATTCAGGAAGATCAGCTGGAAGCCCAGCCAGATGCCCGAGACACCCTGTTGGTACACCACGCTGGCGGCGCTGACGGCACCGTTGGCGTCGGTGGCGTTGCCGAAGTTCAGGAAGAATTGATACAACTTCCCCAGTTTCCGGCCGGCGAGGAAGTAGCTCTCCTGCCCCGAACCGGCGCCGCGGCTGGCGCGCTGACCCAGGTAAAGGACCAGAATGAGGTACGCGGCGATGACCGACAGATCGAGAGGATGGATGCCGAACATGGGGGTAGAGCGAGCGACCCACGGCCATGGGCCGGTCTCGCCGGGATGCGGACGAGTTGAGCCGCGCTCATGAGCGCGAGGCAACGGCAAACCCCGCGCGGCCTGAAGACCGCGGAATAACTCGCCGATGTCGCGGAAACAGCGGCAGTTCGGATGAAGTTAACAATATAACCGTTCTTGAGGTGTTCCTGTCGGGCGGGATAGCCTTACTGGACCGTTCTACCCTGTGTGAAGAGGGAGCGGCTTCGGCTGGTTCCTCCTTCGCGCCGTCAGCGTTCCTCGTTCTAACCTCGATTCGACCCGACCTCACCATGAAGACCCTCCGTTATCAGGGCCTGCGACTGCTTGCCCTGTTTGCCGCCGCGGCCTCCGCCAGCCCACTGATTTGGGCCCAGACTGCTCCTGCCCCCAAGCCCGAAGCGCCCCCGCCCGGAGACGCGGTGCGGCTCTCGGAATTCTCCGTCACGGCCTCCGACGATCGCGGCTATGTGCCGTCCGAGACGATGACCGGCTCGCGCGTGGCGACCAAGATCATCGATCTGCCGTACACGGTGAACGTGCTCACGAGCGAGTTCTTCGAGGACTTCGGTGTGTTCGAGTTCATGGACAACATCGTCCACGTCGGCAGCTTCACGGGCCTCGACATTGGCGGTAGCTTCAATCTCCGCGGCTTCGGCTCGACCTACCAGCTACGCGACGGGTTCTTCCGCTTGGGTCGCTACGGTTCGAGCAACATCGACCGCATGGAGATCATCAAGGGCTCCAACGCCGCGATCTACGGCCGCACGTCGCCCGGCGGCATGGTGAACATGATTTCCAAGCAGCCGAAGAGCCGCGCCAGCCAGAAGATTTCGCTGAACTACGGCTCCTATGGCACGCAGCGTGGCACGCTCGAGCGGACGGGCCCGCTGTACTCGGGTTCGCTGGGCAAGACGTCGTACATCATGACGGCGAGCCATTTTCAGCGTGAGTTCGACCAAGAGTACGCGCGCAACCGCAATCAGGAGTACTACCTCGCGCTGTCGCACCAGTTCCCCGACGGCTCCACGCTCTTCCTGTCGGGCGAGTACTTCCTGCAGATGCGCCACGCGCCGAACAATGCCGCGCCGCTCGTCATCGACCAGAAGGGCACGACCGCGCTCGATGATGATCGCGCGATCGGCTACGCGAAGAACCTCGCCGGCTACAATCCGTTCGGACCGAACAGCGAGTTGAACCGCGGCTACAGCGGTCTCACGACGAATTACGACAAGCGCCTCAGCGAGGTGTGGAGCATCCGCGCGTCCGCGAACTACTATGGTGCGCGCCGGTGGGACTACAACCAGAACACGGGTTGGGGCAGCATCAACATCAACCCGCCCGTCGCCACGACGCCGATCACCAGCGCCCGCGGCGCGACGCCGACGAAGACGCTGATCGTCGAGGACGGCGGCGGCTTCCAGGGTGACGTGCTCGCGCACTACTGGACCGGCAACCGCTCGGTCGAGCACCGCACGCTCGCGACCATCGACTACAACGACTACCATCGCTGGGATCCGACCCGCAGCTTCGCGGGCCCGACGAATCCCGACATCGTCGCGTGGAACGCGGTCCGCACCGTGCGGCTCGATTCCGACTTCCGCCCGATCGGCGAGATCGCCTACTTCCCGCGCTGGTTCCAGGCCGGCCAGGAAATTTCGACCCGCATCCGCAAGATCCGCGCCACCGTGCTCGGCGGTCTCATCCGCCAGCAGTCCGCGTTCATGAACGGCCGCCTGCTCGCCTTCGCCGGCGGTCGCTACGACTCCGTGCGCTACCGTGACCGCGATTACATCACCGTGATTCCCGGCTACAACAAGGGCGACCTGATCAAGCGGACGATCACGGCTTTCAAGCCGAACGTCGGCGTGAACTACAAGCTCACCCCGAGCCTCCGCGTCTTCGCCAACTACAGCGAGAGCTACTTCGTCGGCCAGGCGGACGCTCCGGCGACCATTGCGGAGAAGGACTTCGAGCCGGAGACGGCCGCGGGTTACGACTACGGTTTCAAGGGCTCCTACTTCGACGATCGCCTCACGTTCACCGTGAGCGGCTTCTACGCCATCCGCAACAACGTCACCGTTACCGATATCGAGGAAACCCCGGTCGGCTCCGGCAACTACGTCCAAGTGCAGCGCCGCGATGGCGACCAACTCGTGCGCGGTTGGGAAGTCGATGCGAACTGGAAGGTGACGGAGGAGATCTTCACCGGCCTGAGCTACGGCAACGTGAACTCGATCTACACGGACTTCGGCACGGCGTTCCCGCTCGCCGTCGGCCGCAAGGTCGCCGGCATCGCGCCTCAAAATGGCAGCATCTACCTGAAGTGGAGCCCGGCCCGCGGCGCACTGAAGAACTTCTCGGCCAATCTCGGCCTGACTTATGTCGACGCGACGCCGACGGAGCAGCCGAATGCCGGCGACACCTACACCACGGGCGCCGGTGGCGCGCGCGTGGTGACGCGCTCGACCAACCAGTGGAGCCTGACGGTCCCCGCCGCCACGCTGCTCAACCTCGGCCTGCGCTACACGATCGTGCAGCC
>CAZEJZ010000025.1:0-14623 GCA_964512415.1 uncultured Opitutaceae bacterium | reverse complement strand
GGGCGGGTTGTGCGCCGGCGCGTCGGTCGCCGGCTCCTCGATCCGCGCGTGCGGGAAACGGCGAGCGAACGTCTCCCGGAGTTCGACGCGCATCCGCTCAAGGCCGTCGGCATGGCCCGAGCCGGAGTTGATCGCGCACCAGCGCACGAGCAGCGCGGCGAGTTCGTCGGTACGCCCGGGGAGGGCGGTGATCGAGGCGGGAAGTGTCATGGGGTCTGCGAGAGTCGGCCGTCGATGCAGGACACCAGTGCGGAGGCGCGAGGACGGCTCACTTCGAGGCGTTTGAGGTTGAATTCCGACTCCGGCCCGATCGCGACGACCCGGACGTCGCGAAAGGTGAGCGGCACTCCCGGCCTCATTTCCGCGGGTCGCGTGGGCGCAAGCAGCCAGACCGCCCCGTCCTTCGTCCGGGACAGGACCCGCCCGGTACCGTCCTCTTCGAGGCAGAGGGCGGTGCCTTCGTCGATACCGAGGGCGACCAACCGCTGTGGGCTCGTGGACTGCAGCCGGGCGAGAAACGCCAGCGTGCGGCCAAGGCGCCTCCGGGCCATGAAGTGCGTGTCGGTGATCACGCCCCGCAGGAGCTCCAGGCGGAGAAAGTCCCGCTCCAGCGTGATTCGCCGGTCGAACGGGTCCCGCAGGGCGAGATCCGAGGTGAGGTCTCCGGGCTCGCGGGCCGAGAAGGCGAACTGCCCGAGCACGGCCAGGCCCGCGCTGGTGCCGCCCAGCGGCCGCCCGCGGCGGACATGCTCCTCCAGCAGGGCCGCGAGTGGCGTTCCGGCCCAGAACTGCACGTAGCGCGCCTGGTCGCCCCCGGCGAGAAAGATGCCCTCCGCCCGGGAGACGATCTCGAGCACGCGCGGTGCGCTGGCGGCGTCGCGGTCGTGGAAGACGATCGTCTCAACCGAATCGACGCCCCCGATGTCGCGGTGGAGGTAGTCGTTGTAGCCGTCCGCCCCTGAGGCGCGCAGCACCACGATGTCACCGCCCCCGGCCCGGCGGGCGAACCAGCGGAACGCCTCGTCGACATCGCCGCCCCCGCCGGCGAGCAGGAGGGCGGCGGTGGTGGTGGTGCTTTCGACGTTCTCCGCCCGGCCGCTGAGAAAGTAGTCGAACCCGGCGCGCGCACTGCCGGCGGCGAGCAGGGCGAGGGCGCAGAGGCGGAGGACGAGCCGGCGCATGGACCGTTGAGCATGGGTCGCGCCCGCGGGGGAGGCTACGGCAAAGGCGGGGATGGCCCCGGATTACCACCTTGGTTGTAGTCGTTTTGGAGTGCGCCAGAGTCGCGGGGTCGCACAGTAAAGCGGCCCCATGAGGTCCTCCGTCCCGAAGCGCGTCGGCTGGTTCGGCCTGTTGTTGGTTGCGGCGCTGCTTGCCGCCTGCGGTCGGCGCGAAACACCGGTCGATCGCGGCATCCGCGAGGGCATCCTGCTGCGCGGCAACAGCAGTGAGCCAGAG
Source organism: uncultured Opitutaceae bacterium (assembly GCA_964512415.1). Taxonomy (GTDB): domain Bacteria; phylum Verrucomicrobiota; class Verrucomicrobiia; order Opitutales; family Opitutaceae; genus UBA6669. The sequence goes on along the minus strand of CAZEJZ010000025.1, from coordinate 13,165 downwards.
TCGCTCGATCCCCACCTCGTCCGCGGAGCGGTGGAGTGGACGATCGTGGGATCGTTGTTCGAGGGATTGGTCGCGGCGGACCCCGACACCCTCGCGCCGGTGCCGGCGGCGGCGGAGGGCTGGGAGATTTCCGCGGACGGGCTGACCTACACCTTTCGCCTGCGCGGCGGCCTGACGTGGAGCGACGGCGTTGCGTTGACGGCGGAGGACTTCGTCTACGGTGCGCGCCGCCTGCTTGCGCCCCGGCTCGCCGCTTCACACGCGGAGAATAACCTCTTCTTCGTCGTGGGCGCACGGGCCTACCAAGCCGGGCGGGAGGCGGACTTTGCGGCGGTTGGCATCGCGGCGCCGGATCCGCGGACGCTGGTGTTCCGGCTGGAGCGACCGGCGCCTTTCTTCCTGTCATCGCTGTACCTGTTCTTTCCCGTGCCCCGGCACGTGGTGGAGCGATTCGCGCCGATGGACGAGCGGCGGAGCGACTGGACGCGGGCCGGCAACCTGGTGGGGAACGGGCCCTTCGTGCTGCGGGAGTGGCGGCCCAACCAGGCGGTGGTGCTGGCCCGGAGTCCGCGCTACTGGGATGCCGACGCGGTACGTCTCCGGGAGATTCACTTCCAGCCGATCGAGAATCCCAGCGTCGAGGAGAACGCCTTCCGGGGCGGGCAGCTTCACCTGACCAGTGCGGTGCCGCTGCAGAAGATCGAGGCTTACGCGCGCGAGCAGCCGGAGGTGCTGAAGACGGTGGATGACCGGGGCGTGTACTTCTACAGCCTGAACGTCGCGCGGCCTCCGCTCGACGACGTCCGCGTGCGGCGAGCCCTAGCGCTGGCGATCGACCGGGAGGCTCTGGTCACGCGCGTGATCAAGGGTGGGAAGCGGGCCGCCGGTCACTTCACTCCGCCGGGGATCTCCGGCTACGTCCCGCCGGTGGTGCTGGGCTTTGCTCCCGACGAGGCCCGTCGGCAGCTCGCGGCCGCAGGCTACCCGGATGGCCGGGGCTTCCCGGCGCTGGAGTTGCTGGTGGACGCACGCGATCACCACCGCCTCGTGGCGGAGGCGGTGCAGGCGATGTGGCGGACCCACCTCGGCGTGGGGGTGACGCTGCGCAGCGAGGAGACCCAGGTGCTCAATGCGAGCAAGCGCAGCATGGACTTCCAGATGGTGCGCGGGTCGTGGAACGCGACCACATACCAGGATCCCTTCTACTTCCTCGGCGCGTGGACGAGTGGGGCGCTGTACAACGAGTCGCGTTGGACCGATTCCCGGTTCGACGCATGGATCGAGCGCACGTGGACGGCGGATGACGCGGCGCGCCGCGCCGCCTTCGCGGAGGCGGAGAAGATCTTCCTCGAGGAGGTTCCGGCGATCCCGCTGTTCTTCAGCACGCAGGTCATCCTCGTCCATCCGGCGGTCAAGGGCTGGCGACCGCGGCCCTTCGCGGATCGGCGGCTGAAGCACCTCTGGCTGGAGTGAAGCCAGCGGACCTTCGGCGTCGCGGGGGCCTCAGCGCTCGTGGAGCAACGCGATGAGCTGGGCGCGGCGCCGCAGTCCGAGCTTGCGGAACACGGCGTTGAGCTGGGTCTTGATCGTGAGGATGCTCTTGGAGAGGCGTCCGGCGATCTCCTGGTTGGACAAGCCATCGGCGACGAGGACCGCGATTTCGCGTTCGCGCGGGGTCAGCTCGCGCAGGGCGGCGTCGCGACGCGGGGCCGGGGTCGCGGCTCCAAAGGCGCGGCCGGCGTCGATCACGATGAGGAAGCGCGGCTTGGCGAGGGTGTTGGCCGGGGCGTTCGACACGGACACCGTGGCCACGCAGCCCGTGGGAGCGCGGTCGGCCACCTGCACGACATCGCCGAGCTGGCCCTGCAACTCCTTGGGGTTGCGGCGTTCGATCGCCGCCCGCAGGCTCTGGGCGGCCGCGAGCACGGCGGGAGGAAGCTCGAAGCAGTCCCGGCTGTTGTAGATGCGGGCGGCCTCGGGCCCGAGGTTCCATTGCACGCAGGCCTTGAGCCCCTCGGGGTTCGCGAAGACGACGCGCAGATCCCAGTCGAGGGAGATCAGCCCAACCGGAAGCCGCTTGTTGAACTCCTCCAGCCCGCGGCGGGCCAGCCGCTCGGAGTGGACCAGCTGCACCCGGTCGATGGCAGTGCCGATGAACGGGTAGAGGTAGTCGAGCACGGCGATTTCCGGGTCGCGGAACGCCGGTTCGCTCGGGGCCCGGTAGACGCTGAACATCGCGCGCACCTCCTCCCGGCTCCAGTAGAGCATCGACACCCCCTTGTCCCAACCCTCCGGTTCCGCCACGCGCCGGTAGAACTCCGTTGCCCGGAAGTCCCGTGGCGGTGGCAGGACATCCTCGAAGCGGTAGCGCTGGACCCCGCGGTGGGCATCAATGAACGGGATGAAGGGATTGTCCCGGCCCCGTTCCGCGTACCAGCGGTCGCGTTGCGGGATGGGTGGATCGGTGAAGACCAGTCGCGCCTCCCCCATGCCGAGGTGGCCGAGGAAGAGCGTCACGCGATGGGCCGGCACGGCGGCGCGGAGCACCTCCTGCACCGCCAGCCACAGGGAGTCCACCTCCACGGCGGCGTGCAGCGAGAGGAGCGGTGCGTGGAGGCGCGCCAGCACGCCCGCCTCGGGAGGCGGTCGGGGAAGCAGGGCGGAGCGGCGCGGCATGCCCGGCACGAAAGTGCGCGTGCGGGTGAATTACAACCTTGGTTGTAGAGACGCGCCGCGCCTTGCCTGCTACGCTGGTCTCCGGGCCGTTCCGGCCCTGCCGACCCACCATGTCCCTTCGCCTTGTTTCCCTGCGGTTCCTCCGGGGCGCGGCCTGCGCGCTCTGTTTCCTGTTCGCCCCGCTCGCGGCCCAGACCACCGGCACCATCGCCGGTCGCGTCTTCGACGCGGACAGCCAGGCCAGCCTGAACGCCGCCGAGGTGGCGGCGGCCGGCCAGCGTACGCTCACCGCCCGGGACGGTTCCTACGAGCTGCGGGGCGTGCCAGCGGGGGTGCAGACTCTGGAGGTTACCTACATCGGAGCGGCGCCGCAGAGCCTGTCGGTCACGGTCACCGCCGGCCAGACCGTGATCGCCGACGTCGCCCTTGGCGGCCGCGTCGTCCGCCTCGAGGCCTTCACGGTCACGGGGAGCGCGACCGGGCAGGCCCGGGCGCTCAACCAACAGAAGGCTGCCCAGAACATCACCAACATCGTCTCGTCGGACGCCTTCGGCCAGTTCCCGGATGCCAACATTGCTGATGCGGTGCGCCGCCTGCCGGGAATCTCGGTGGAGCGTGACGCCGGCCAGCCCGAGAGCCGCTACGTCACCATCCGCGGCATGAACGCCGACTTCAACGCCGTCTCGGTTGACGGCCAGCGCGTCACGATCTCCAACGACTCCGGCACCAGTCGGTCGGTCCCTCTCGACGTCGTGTCGTCGAAGAGTGCCGAGGCGATCGAGGTCACCAAGGCGATCCGCCCGGACCAGGATGGCGACGGCATCGGCGGGGCGATCAACATCCGCACGCGCAACGCGTTTGACTTCAACGGGCGGGCGGCTGCGGCCGAGTTCGCGTATGGGTTCAGCGAGTTGCTCGACGCCTACGTCAACTACCCCTACCGGTCGAGCTACCGTCAGGGCAGTGTCCGGTACGCCGACTTCGCCGACGCGGCGAGGACGCTCGGCATCGCGGTCTCGGCCAACTACCGGGACCGCCCGTTCGCGACCCAGTCCATCGGCACCTCGGGCTGGTGGGATCGTGATTTCTCGCTCGACCGCGTCGCCAACCCGGCGGACGGGCAGTTTTACTTCATCCCGCGCGGCCTGATCCTGCAGGAGTACTTCGAGCGGGTGGAGAACACCGGCGCCACGCTCGCGCTCGACTGGCGTCCGGACAGCGGCACGAAGGTGCGCCTGAATACCTCCTTCAGCGACCGGACGGTCGACCGGGGCCGCCAGCGCCAGCTCATCGACTACCGCTTCGGCACCAGCCGGATCGACAACAGCCCGACTGCCGTCGTGCCGATCCGCACGAGCGGCGACACGTTCACCCAGTTCGTCAGCACGAACTCGTCGCGGCTTGAGCGGCAGGTGCGGGACTTTGGCGAGGTGCAGAGGCTCTTCAACCTTTCGCTCGAGGGGGAGCGTCGCATCGGCGACCTGCTCGCGCGGGCCTACTTGGGCTTCAATGACGGCCGCTTTGAGGGCGATCCCAAGGACACGATCGCGACGTTCCGCTGGGGCGACAACCTCGGCGAGTTCCGGTCCTCCCGGAACAGCTACAGCATCGTCGGTCGGGACGTGAACTTCCCTGATTTCACGACCAGCCGCAGCCGCACGACCCCGGGCGAGTACGTCTTCTCGTCGGTCGATCGGTCCTCGCTCTCGTACTCCGATGAGGAACTCGCGCTGGGGGCCGATCTGTCGTGGGACCGCGACGTCGCCGGCATGGCGGCGGTCGTGAAGGTGGGCGCCAAGGCCAAGCTCCGCTCGCGCGAGGCGCGGACAACTGACCGGTTCTATTCAAGCCTCGCTTCGGGCACGTTTTGGAACCTCGGCGAACTCCGCAGCCCGACAAACGAGCGACTCTATGGCTCCGTCGTCGCCGACTACCGGTCAGTCAGCGCCGTCGATGGGCGGTACGACTACGGCTTCTTCATCGACCCCATCAAGGTCCGCGAGGCGACCGACCTTCTTATCTCCCGCGGCCTGATCAACCGCACGACGGACTTTGCCGCCCGGTCCCAGATCGGCTCGTACGACGCCGACGAAGACGTGTATGCGGTCTATGGGCAGACCCAGCTGCGTCGGGACCGCTGGACCTGGCTCGCCGGCGTGCGTGCAGAATTCACCGAAGCCACCTTCACCACGGCGGCGGCCGACAGCGTCGGGGGAAACTACGTGAACGTGCGCCCCGTCCGCGGATCGAACGACTATTGGGACGTCATGCCGGGACTCCACGTCCGCTACGACGCGAGCAAACAATGGGTCTTCCGCGCGGCGTTCACGGCCCCGATTGCGCGGCCGAGCTACCGCCAACTCAACCCGACGTCGCTGCTGGTGCGAAGCCCGGACGATGCCCTGCTTCCGACCCTGACCGAAGGGGACAGCAAGCTGAAGCCGACCCGTTCGCGGAACCTCGATTTCACCGCTGAGTACTACCTCGGCTCGATCGGTCTTCTTTCGGGCGGGGTGTTCTACAAGGACATGTCCGACAACGTCTATCGCCAGCGCGACACCACGTCGCTGGCGGATGGTACGCTGGTGGAGCGGCGCCGTTTCCGGAACGCTGACGGCGCGACGGTCTACGGTTTCGAGCTCAGTTACGAGCATCAGTTGCGCTCGCTGGATGGCGCCTTGGACGGATTCAGCGTGTTCGCGAACTACACCAACACGGAATCCGAGGTGAAGGGCCTCCTGGCCCGCGACCCGTCGAACCCGAACACGTTCGTCAAGCGCACGCAGAAGACCCCTCTCTTCGCGCAGGTCGATGACTCGTTGAACGCGGGGCTTTCTTACTCCCGCTTCGGAATCGACGGGCGCATCGCCTACTCATGGCGATCGGGCTACCTCCTGTTCAACGGCGTCGACATCAACCCCAAGCTGGACCGCTACCTCGACGCCTACCAGCAACTCGACGTCACGCTGAGCTACCGGTTCCGGTCACACTTCACGGTGTTTCTCGAGGCGACCAACCTGACCAATCAACCTGAGCGGGCGTACGACGGTGACCGCAACCTGCGTCCGGATTACGCCGAGTACCGCGACTGGGCGGGCAATGTCGGCATCCGCTGGCGTCTCTAAGGACGCGTAGGATCGTCTCAAGCTCCGCGGGCTGGGCGGCGGAAGACGAGCCACAGGCCGCCGGCGAACATCGCGAGCGAGTAGAGCGTCCCGCGGCTCAGGCCGAGCACGAGGGACGCATCCGGTTCGCGGAAGACCTCGCAGAGCACTCGCGCGAAGGCGTAGCCGCAGAGGTATTCGCCGGCGAGTCGACCGGGTTGCCGCGTGAGCAGGTCGGTGCGCCAGAAGCGCCACTGCAGCAGCACCAGCAGCACCAATCCCTCCAAGACTGCCTCGTAGAGTTGCGAGGGATGACGAGGTGCGATCAGGTGCACGGGCAGGCCGGATTGATCGCTCTGCGGGAAGATCACCGCCCACGGCACGTTCGACTCCTTGCCCCAGAGCTCGCCGTTGATGAAATTGGCGATCCGCCCGAGGAAGAGCCCGAGCGGCGCGACCGAGGCCACGAGGTCACCGAGATGGACGAATGACTGCCGGTGGCGCCACGCGTAGACGCCCAGCGCGGCCAGCACGCCCACCAGCCCGCCGTGGAAAGACATTCCGCCTTCCCAGATTCGGAGAAGAATCGACGGATCCGCCCGCACGGCCGCGAATTGGTAGAGTAGGAAGTAGCCGATCCGTCCGCCCAGCAACACGCCGAGGACCAGCGCGACGACGAAATCGCCGACCAGCGCCGCCGGCAGGGTGGTGCGGCCATGGCGGGCGGCGCGCAGCATCAGCCACCACGCGCCCACGAAGCCGATCACGTACGCGAGTCCGTAGTAGCGGATGCCGAATGTATCCGAAAAGCGGAACAGGAACGGACTGAGGTCGTGAATCCAGTGGGAGGAGGTCATCGTGCGCCAGACCCGGGCAAATGGTTGGCGGCGAGGCGCCTGCCGGGGCTCCCGATGGCTTCGCAGGCGCGGAATCGTGAGGCGACAAAAAACGCGGATCTCGGGCGTGGAAACAGCCTTGCGCCCCCCGCGGCCCTCGGGCGAGATGAGTGAGCCATGTCTGCTTTGCGCCGCACGCCGCTGTACGATTTCCACGTGGCCCGGGGAGGGCGCATGGTGGACTTCGCCGGTTGGGAGATGCCGGTGCAGTACCGCAGCATCCTCGAGGAGCACCGGGCGGTCCGCCGCGCGGCGGGCTTGTTCGATGTGTCCCATATGGGCGAGGTGGAGGTCCGGGGGCCGGGCTCCCGCGCCTTCCTCGATACGCTCCTGACCAACGACGTGGGCCGTCTGGCTCCGGGAGGCGTGCTCTACTCGCCGATGTGTGAGCCGTCGGGCGGGGTGGTCGATGACCTGCTGGCGTACCAGCGTGGGCCGGATGACTACTTCCTCTGCGTCAATGCAAGCAACAGTGCGAAGGACGTCGCGTGGATCCGGCACCAGGCCGCCGCCGCCGCCGCCGACGTCGAAATCGTGGACGTGTCCGATGCCTGGGCGCTGCTGGCGTTGCAGGGCCCCTTGGCGGAACGCCTGCTCCAACCGCTCACCGGGGCCAAACTGGGGCTCATCCGGCCTTTCCAGTTCGCCGAGGCCACCATCGCAGGCATCCTCTGTCTGGTGAGCCGGACCGGCTACACGGGTGAGGATGGCTTTGAGCTGTACCATGCTCCGGCGGATTCCGTGATGCTGGCGGAGTCGCTCGTCGCGGCCGGGGCGCCCCACGGCTTGGAGCTGTGCGGCCTGGGCGCTCGCGACTCGCTCCGTCTCGAGGCCGGCTACCCGCTCTATGGACACGAGCTTTCCTCGGAGATCTCCCCTCTGGCGGCCGGCTTGGGTTGGACCGTCAAGCTGAACAAGGCCTCCGACTTCATTGGGCGCACGGCTCTGGCCGCTGAAAAGGCCGCGGGTTCGCCGCGGCGGGTGGTGCACTTCCGGACGGGCGACCGCCGGATCGTGCGGCCGGAGACGCCCGTGTGCACCGAGGATGGCAACGCCGTGGGTCGGGTTCTGTCCGGCACGCTTTCCCCCATCCTGAACGAGGCGATCGGATCCGCGCTGGTTTCGACGGCGTTCGCGGTGTCGCCTCTCTTCGTCGACATCCGCGGGACCCGCATTCCCCTCCAGGTGGTCCGGCCTCCCTTGGTGGCACGATCCAGCACCTAGTCCTCCGTGGCTTCGTTTTTCTCCCTGTACCCCGTACCATGAGTTCCATCCCGCAAGACCGTCAGTACGCCAAGTCGCACGAATGGGCCAAGCCCGAGCCGGACGGTACTGTCCTCGTCGGCATCACGGACTATGCTCAAGCCGCGCTCGGCGACATCACCTACGTCCAATTGCCCAAGGTCGGTGCGACCCTCGCCGCCGGAGCGGTCTTCGGCGTGGTCGAGAGCGTCAAGGCCGCCTCGGACCTTTATGCGCCGGTCGGCGGCACGGTCGTTGAGGCCAACGGCCATCTCGAGTCCGCGCCGGAGACGGTGAACCAGGATCCCTACGCCCGCGGCTGGATGCTGCGGGTGCGGCCGGCGGCCCCGGGCACGTCCGGCTTGATGGACGCTGCCGCCTACGGCGCCACGTTGGCCTGAACGACTTTACCGTGGTGATCTCGTTCCCCGCCATGCTCGGTCGGCCTTCCTTTCTGCTGTGCGCCGCGCTGGGGCTGATTCTGGCTGCCCCCGGTTGTCGCAAGCCGGATGCGGCTTCGGCCGCCAAGGGGCCAGGCGGCGCCCAAGGCCGCGTCCAGCCGGTTGAGGTCACCTCCGTCGTGCGGCGCGACTTGGTCGAGTCGCTCACGGTGGTGGGCTCGGTTGCTCCCAACGAGTCCGCCGACATGCGCGCGGAGATCGCCGGGCTGGTCCGGGGGATCTATTTCGAGGAAGGTCAGGCGATCCAGCGGGGCGCGGTGCTCGTGAAGATCGATGATTCGGAGATTCTGGCGCAGCTCGCCCAGGCCGAGGCCCGCTTCCAGCTGACCACCCTGAGCCTCGAGCGGGCCGAGAACCTGCGGAAGACTCAGTCCACGACGCAGGCCGACTACGATCGGGCGCGAACTGAGTACGCATCATCCAAGGCGGACTTGTCGGTACTGCGCCTGCGCCTCGCGAAGACGGAGGTGAAGGCGCCCTTCGACGGCGTCGTCGGTGCCCGGTCGCTCTCTCCCGGCGACTACGTGAATACGCAGACGGCGATCACCACGATCGACGACCTTTCCCGCCTCAAGATCGAGTTTCAGATGCCGGAGCGCTACCTCTTCAAGGTCCAGCCCGGCACGCGCATCTCCGTCGCCTCGCGCTCCTTGGGCACTGATGCGGTCGTGCAGGGCGAGGTGTACTTCGTCAGCTCGGTGATCGATCGGGCGACGCGCTCCAGCACGGTCAAGGGCCTGCTGACCAACCCGCCGCCCAGTCTGAAACCGGGCATGTTCGCCAACATTGAGGTGATCCTCGAGGTTCGTCCCGGAGTGCTGACGGTGCCGGAGGGAGCCATCCTGACCAACGCCGCCGGATCGAATGTCATCGTTGCCCGTGGGACCGGTCCGGAACGCACCGCTGAATTCGTGCGGGTCACGCTGGGCCTGCGCTCGAAGGGATTGGTCGAGGTGACGCCGGTTGGCGGGACCCTCAGCGAGTCGTCCGAGATCGTCGCTTCGGGCGTCGGTGGCCTGATTCTCTTTCCCGGTGCGAAGCTCCAGCCCCGCCCGCTGAAGGCCGAATTCCGCGTCGGCGAGTGATTGCCCGCGCCCCTCGCCCATGATCCTGTCCGATCTTTCGATCAAGCGTCCGGTCATCTGCCTCGTCGCTTCGATCCTTGTGCTGCTGGTGGGAGGGCTGTCTTTCGAGAAGTTGCCGGTCCGGGAGTATCCGATGACGGATGCCCCGGTCATCTCGGTCGAGACCGTGTACCCGGGAGCGTCGGCGGAGGTGGTGGAGTCGAAAATCACGGAGCCTCTGGAGAAGGAGCTCTCGGCGATCGATGGCATCCGCCTGCTCCGCTCCAGTTCGACGGAGGGCCAGTCGCGGGTCACGCTGGAGTTCAATCTTGGCCGGAACCTGGACGAGGCGGCGAATGACGTGCGCGACCGGGTGAGTCGGGCGCGGGGCAACTTGCCCCAAGAGGCGCGGGAGTCGCAGGTTTCGAAGGTGGAGGCCGACTCGAACCCGATCCTGTCGATGTCGTTCACGTCGGAGCGGTACTCGCGGCTTGAGCTGTACGACTTCGCGGATCGTCTGGCGGTGCAACGTCTCCAGACCGTGCCGGGCGTGGGCTCGGTGCTGATTCGCGGGCCGCGTTACACGATGCGCTTGTGGGTGGATTCGGACCGGTTGGCCGCTTACGCGCTCACCGTGGCCGATGTGGAGTCGGCGTTGCGCCAGCAGAACGTGGAAATTCCCGGCGGGCGCATCGAATCGGTTTCGCGGGAGTTCACCGTGCGGGTGCAGGGCAACATGTCGGAGGTCTCGGACTTCGAGAACCTCGTGCTTGCGGTCAAGGGCGGGTACCAGGTGAAGTTCCGCGACATCGGTCGCGTGGAGTTGGGGGCCGGCATCAACGACGCGCGCATGGAGTCTTTCTTCAAGGGACAGCCGGCGGTCGGCGTGCAGGTGCTGCGGCAGTCGCAGGCCAACCTCCTGGACGTCGCGCGGGAGATCAAGGCGCTGATTCCTGCCATTCGCACCGAGCTTCCGGAAGGCGTGAACCTCGCGCTCTCGTATGACACCAGCGTCTTCGTCGAGCGTTCGGTGCAGGAGGTCTATCGCACGTTGATCGAGGCGACGGTGCTGGTGATCATCGTCTTGTTCGTTTTCCTGCGGGATTGGCGGGCCACGCTCATTCCCTTGCTGGCGATCCCGGTATCGCTGGTGGGGGCGTTCGCCGTGATGAGTTGGCTGGGGTTCTCTTTGAACATCCTGACCCTCCTCGCGCTGGTGCTCGCGGTCGGTCTCGTGGTCGACGATGCGATCGTGATGCTCGAGAACATCTACCGGCGGATCGAGCTCGGTGAGCGACCGATCGCGGCGGCGGTCCACGGCGCGAGGCAGGTGGCGTTCGCGGTGATCGCGACGACCCTGACCCTGGCGGCGGTGTTCGTGCCGGTGGCCTTCCAATCGGGCCAGACCGGCCGGCTCTTCTACGAGTTTGGCTTCACGCTCGCGATCGCCGTCCTCGTGTCGGCCTTCGTGGCGCTCACCCTGACCCCGATGCTTTGCTCGCGGATGCTGACCGCCAAGCGCGATGAGGCGGGGGCGGTCCGCCACGGCTGGCTGTACCGCAAGACCGAGCCCGCCTTCGTCTGGCTGAACCGGCTCTACTCCTCATCGCTGCGCGGCTCGCTGCGCGCCAAGACGGCGGTGGTGCTCTTCGCGGTGCTCTTTTCGGCGATTGGTCCCTGGCTCTACACGAAACTCCAGCGGGAGCTGATTCCCCTGGAGGATCGCGGTATCTTCACGGCGCAGTTCGTCCCGCCGGTCGGTTCGACCCCGCTCTATTCGATGACCTATTCGCGGGAGATGGAGCAGATCATTCTCGGCATCCCGGAGGTGGAACGCACGTTTCACCGCGCCGGCGAGGGACGCGCATTCATTTTCGCGACGTTGAAGCCGTGGGAGGAGCGTTCGCGCAAGACCCAGGACATTCTTGAGGAACTGCGGCGGAAGTTTGCGACGACCATCACCGGCGGCCAGGCCTTTCCGACACCGATCCGGCCCCTCGGCAACCGTCGCGACCTCCCTGGCTTGCAGATGGTCTTGCAGGGCGCGGATTTTCCGACGCTGCAGAAAGCCGGCGCGGCGTTCGCGGAGGAGATGCGCAAGGGCGGCGTCTTCGTTCAACCCCGGGTCGATCCCCAGCCGACCAAGCCACAGCTGGAGGTGCGGATCGATCGGGCCAAGGCGGCGGATCTCAAGGTCCCGGTGAGCGACATCGCCAACACGCTGGAGACCCTGATGGGCGGCAAGCGCGTGACCCAGTTTCAGCGGGGCAACCAGCAGTATGACGTGGTGATCCGCGTCGAGGACGAGAAGCGCGTGACGCCGGCGGACCTCGGGAAGCTGTATGTGCGCTCCCGCGACGGGCAACTCGTGCAGTTGGTGAACCTCGTGACCTACACCGAGGCGGTGGTGCCGGAGAGCTACCCGCACCTCAACCGCATGCGCTCCGTGACGGTTTCGGGGCAGTTGGCCACCGGAAAGACCATGGGAGACGGCATCGCCTTCATGGAGGAGAAAGCGAAGTCGATCCTCCCGGTCGGCTATCGTTACACGTGGGATGGAGAGACGCGGGACTTCGTCGAGAGCACCAGCGACACCTCGCTGCTCTTCGGTCTCGCGCTGATCTTCACGTTCCTGATCCTCGCGGCGCAGTTCGAATCGTGGGTGCACCCGATCACGATCTTCAGCGGCATCATCCTGGCGATCTCCGGCGGCTTGATCGTGCTCTACTCGACGCGGTTCTGGGGACCGGCGATGACCGACAACCTCTTCGCCCGCTTCGGCTTGATCATGCTCATCGGGTTGGTGGCGAAGAACGGCATCCTCATCGTGGAGTTTGCCAACGAGCTCCAGTTGGCGGGACGAAACGCGGCAGACGCCGCCTATGAAGCCGCCACGCTCCGCTTTCGTCCCATTCTCATGACGTCCATCGCGACCGTGCTCGGGGCGGTGCCGATCGCCTTCGCGACCGGTGCGGGTGCCGAGACGCGCAATCCCATGGGATTGGTGATCGTGGGAGGCCTGACCCTGGCCACGGTCATTTCACTCTTCGTGGTGCCGGTGGTGTACATCCTGATCGACCGAGTCGTGGTGTGGGTCACCGGTCATGGCAGCGCGCATGGCCTGAAGAAGGCGCAGGACATCGAACGCGAGACCGCCCGCGGGGATGGTCAGACCGAGCCGGCGCATTGAGATCGCGGGGAGCGCTTGGGTCCTCTCAGGTAAGGAGCTGACCCTGCGGCGTGGCTGGGGAACTGCGGACGACCGCTCCCGAATGGCGGGAAAGCATCCCTCCGGCGCACTCGCTCAATGACGGCACGCGGGTGGAGACGGACGCGAAGGCGGCGCCCGCCCCGGAGTGGAGCAGAGCAGGTGACGGTGAGCAGACCGGATCCGGTTAGGACTTTGCGGCGCGATCCGCCTTGCGGCGCTCGGTCGAGGCGAGGATGCGCTTGCGCAAGCGCAGGCTCTTGGGCGTGACCTCGACGAACTCGTCGGCGGCGATGTACTCGATCGCGCGTTCCAAGGAGAGCTTGGTCGGCGGCGTGAGTTGCACGCCCTTGCCCTCGCCCTGGGAGCGGAAGTTGGTCAGCTGCTTCGCGCGCACCGCATTCACCTGGATGTCCTCGTTGCGTGGATTCTCGCCGACGATCATCCCCTCGTAGACATCCTCGCCGGGGCCGACGAACAGCTTGCCGCGCTCCTGCACCATCTCGAGTGCGTA
>CAZEJZ010000024.1:0-14889 GCA_964512415.1 uncultured Opitutaceae bacterium | reverse complement strand
GACCCGCCTTTCGTTGGGAGGAGTGGCGGACGTTGAGGCGACCGACCCGCTCTCCGTGACCGGCTGGATCATCCTGCGGCAGAAGACCGGAGGAGCCAATACGGGAAATGGTTCGCTCATCGCCCGGCGGGGCGACGCGAAGAAGTTGGAGGGGCGCGGCTGGGATCTTTACCAGCGCGATGCGCGCCTTGAGGTGAACCTCGCGCACGATGCGACGCACGTGCTCACGATCGCGACGACGGAGCAACTGCCGCGCTACGAGTGGCAGCACGTCGCGTTCACCTACGACGGTTCGGGGCGCGCGGACGGACTCGCCCTCTACGTCAACGGCCGCCGCGTGGAAACGAAGGTGGTCACGGAGACATTGCAGTCGGGCCAGAGCATCCGGACCACGGTGGAGACGCACTTGGGGCGTCGTGACGACTCGGATCCGCTGCGCGAGACGACGTATCAGGACGTCCGGATCTACCGCCGCACCCTGTCTGCCGCGGAGGTGGGACGCTTGCCGTTCGAGGATCTCGCGGCAGAGATCGTGGCGCGTCAGCCTGACCCGACCCAGTGGTCGACCCTGGAGACCTTCATTGCGGGCGAGCGTTTCTTCCTTGGCGAGCAGGATGCCGAGGGGCGCGAGTTGCAGGCGAAGCTTGCCGCCGCGGAGGGGCGCCTGCAGCAGCTGACCAAGACCGGCCAGCCTACCCTGATCGCGCGGGAAAAGACGTCCCCGGCGTTTGCGGACGTGCTGAAGCGTGGCGACTACTTTGCCCGCGTGGAGCGCGTCGAGCCGCAGACCCCGCACTTCCTGCCGCCCCTGCCGAAGGGGCAACCCCGCAACCGCCGTGGACTGGCCGAATGGCTGGTGACGCCCGAACAGCCGCTCTTCGCGCGCGTCACGGTGAACCGGATGTGGCAGGAACTTTTTGGCACCGGTCTCGTGGAGAGTGCGGGTGACTTCGGCGTGATGGGGGCCCATCCGTCTCACCCCGAGTTGCTCGACTGGCTGGCGGTCGAATTCCGCGAAAGCGGTTGGGATGTGAAGCGGATGTACCGCACGCTGGTGCTGTCGGCCACGTACCGGCAGTCGGCGCGCGTGCGCCCGGGCGACCTTCAGAAGGATCCCTCCAACCGCCTCCTCGCGCGCGGACCGCGCTACCGGATGGATGGCGAGGTGCTGCGCGACAGCGCCCTCGCGGCGGCGGGGCTTCTTTCGCCCCGGATGGGTGGCCCTTCCGTCAAACCCTTCCAGCCGACGGGCCTGTGGGAGGAAGTGGCGATGCCCGAGTCGAACACGCGCTCCCACATCGTGGGGCAAGGCGAACAGCTGTATCGGCGCAGCGTGTACACGTTCTGGAAGCGGTCGTCGCCTCCGCCGGCCTTCGAGACGTTCGACAGCCCCTCCCGGGAGTTGGCGTGTGTGCGTCGGCCGCGGAGCAACACGCCCCTGCAGGCTTTCGTGACAATGAATGACCGCCAGTGGGTCGAGGCGTCGCGCAAGCTCGCCGAGCGGGTGCTGCTCTCCGGCCAGACCGGCACGGATGCCCGCTTGCAGGCGTTGGCGGGATTCACCCTGGGCCGGCCGCTGTCCGCGCGGGAGAAGGGACATTTCCAGGCGCCGCTGGAGGAATTCCTCTCGCATTACCGCGCGGACGCGAACGCGGCGATTCTGTTGCTCGGCGTGGGAGAGTCCAGCGTCGCTCCCGGCCTGGATGCCGCCGAACTCGCGGCCTGGACCATGGTCGCCAGCCAGTTCCTCAACCTTGATGAGTTTCTGACCAAGTAGCAGCGTTCAACCCGATCCCGCCATGTCCTCCGACCCGATTCAGCACGATCCCCATGCGCACCTCTGCTCGGACCACGCCGGAGAAGGTCCGACCGTGTGGGACCTCCCGGTGCCACAGTCGCTCAAGCGCGAGTGGCTTGAGCTGGAGACGCGGCGACACTTCCTCGGCCGGACCGGCAAGGCGCTGGCGTGGGCTGGGCTCGCAAGCATTCTCGGGCGCAATCCGACCACGGCCTTCGCCCAACCGAACGCTCCGGTCTCCCTCGCGCCGCACTTCGCCCCGAAGGCGAAGCGGGCGATCTACCTGTTCATGGCCGGCGCGCCCTCGCAACTCGACACGTGGGACTACAAGCCGGGCCTGAAGGACATGTTCGACAAGGACCTGCCGGAGTCGGTGCGTGGCGGCCAGGTGCTGACCGGCATGACCTCGAGTCAGGCGCGACTCCCCGTGGCGCCGAGTCCATTCGGGTTCACCCAGCACGGTAAGTCCGGGCACTGGGTATCGAACCTGTTTCCGTACACCGCCCGGGTGGCCGACGAGTTGACCGTGGTCAAGTCGCTGTACACCGAGGCGATCAACCACGAACCCGCGATCCTGCAGATCACGACGGGCAGCATGTTCGCCGGCAAGCCGTCCATCGGCGCTTGGCTTTCGTACGGCTTGGGCGCGATGAACGAGGAACTCCCGACCTTCGTGGTCCTAACCTCCAAGATGCCGGTGAAGCTCAACGTGCAGGCCTTGTCCAATCGCCTGTGGTCGTCGGGCTTTCTCTCGCCGGAGCACGCGGCCGTGGCGTTGCGGTCCGGTGGCGATCCGGTGCTCTTCCTGAACGATCCCGAAGGCGTCTCGCGCAACGTGCGCCGCGCGATGATCGATGGCGTGAATGCCATGAATCGCGACCTCTACGAGAGCGTCGGTGACCCGGAGATCAATGCGCGGGTGGCCCAGTACGAAATGGCCTTCCGGATGCAGACCTCGGTGCCGGACCTGACCGATCTCTCGCGTGAGCCGAAGTCGACCTGGGACCTTTACGGCGAGCGGGCCAAGGAACCGGGTACCTTTGCCTACAACTGTCTCATGGCGCGGCGGATGGCCGAGCGCGGCGTGCGGTTCACCCAGATCTTCCTGCGGAGCTGGGATACGCACGGCGACCTGCCGGGGCGAATGCGCGACCTCGCGATGGACTCGGATCAGCCGACGTATGCCCTGATCGAGGACCTCAAGCGGCGTGGCCTGCTGGATGACACGCTCGTGATCTGGGGCGGTGAGTTCGGTCGCACCGTGTACTCCCAGGGCGGGCTCAAACCGGATTACTTCGGTCGAGACCACCATCCGCGCTGCTTCAGCATGTGGATGGCCGGCGGAGGCATCAAGCGGGGCCTCTCGTACGGCGAGACCGACGACTTCTCCTACAACATCGTCAAGGATCCGGTCCACATCCGCGACCTGCACGCCACGATGCTGCACCAGTTCGGGTTCGACCACAACCGGCTGACATTCAAGTTTCAGGGTTTGGACCAGAAGCTTACCGGAGTGATGCCGGCGAAGGTGATTCGCGACCTGATCGCCTAGGAGCGCCGGGGTGTCTGCGATGTTGCGTGATCGACTGACTGTGTTTCCCTCGTCCTTTCATGCCTGACCAACCGTCCCCCCTGCCACCCGGCGCGGAGAATCAGTATGGGCGCCCACGGCGTCTGTTCACCGCGTTACTCTGTCTCTTGGTGGTGGCGGGCTTATCCGCGATGCCGCTGCTGTGGCCCGCGGATGGGCAAGAGCGGTCGTCGCTCGCGGTGTTCTTCGGTCGGCTGCACCCGCTGTTCCTGCACTTCCCGATCGCGTTGCTGGCGGTGGTTCCGCTCATGGAGATCGGCGGGTTCTTCCGGCGCGGGCGTCATCTCCGGGAGTCGGTGGGATTCATCCTGTGGCTGACGGTCGCAGGGTCCCTGACGGCCACCGTGCTGGGGTGGCTGCTCGCGCGTGCGGGTGGCTACTCGGGCGACCTCGTGAATAGCCATATGCTGGGCGGCTGCCTGCTCTCGCTGGCGGTCCTGCTCGCGGCCCTGCTTCGACGCCAACTCGTGCGTCGCGGACCCGGAAGTCTGGGCATCCTTTACCCGGTGGTGCTGGTGGCGGCGCTCGGACTTTTGGTGTGGACTTCCCACCAGGGTGGTCAGCTGACGCACGGCGAGCGTTATCTGGAGGAGCACATGCCGGCCCCCCTGCGTAAGTGGTTGGGCCTTCCGGAGCGGGAGAAGAAAGCGCCTCGCGCGTCGGCCAAGCATGAGGCGACGCCGCCTGGCACGGCCGAGGCGGGCGTGGCGGCCGCGAAGCCCGTCTCGTTCTTTGATGAACGGATCATGCCGGCGATCGATCGGACCTGCGTTTCGTGCCACAACCCGAACAAGACCAAGGGCGGCCTGCGCATGGATGGCTACGAGCACCTCCTGGCGGGGGGTGACAGCGGGCCCGCGATCGTGCCGGGCGACGCTGCTCGCAGCGAATTGTACCGACGCATCACCCTGCCGCATGACGACGAGGAGTTCATGCCCACGGACGGCAAGAAGCCGCTCACAGCGGAGGAGACCAAGTGGATCGAGCAGTGGATCAATGCGGGGGCGTCGCCGGACGCGCCGCTCTCCGCGTTGGCAGGCGTCACGGCGCCCGCGACGGCGAAACCGGTCGCGGTTGAAGCGGTCGCCGCGGTCTCGGCGCCGGACTTCCATCCGCGCTTGGAGGCCATCCGCGCCTGGGAACGGGCGTGGGGTCTACGGCTGGTGCCCGTGTCACAGGTGGGGACCGATGGTCTGATCCTCCGCACCGCCAGTTCGCCCTCGCGCTGCACCGACGAGGCCATCGCGGCCCTCGGCCCGCTGCGGGAGTTGGTCGTCGATGCGGAGCTGGCGCGGACGGCCGTGACCGATCGGGCGTTGGGCGAGATCGCCCAGTGGCCGAATCTCCGCCGCCTCGACTTGACGCAGACGTCGGTGACGTCACAGGGGGTTGCTTTGCTGGCGAAGGTGACCGGCTTGAAGACCCTGAACCTCACCGCGACGGCGGTGACGGAGCCTGCGCTCGCGCCACTGCGCGCGCGCAGCGGTCTCACGCTTCATGCCGCGCCGGATCTTGGCCAACCCTAGCGGGGCTCGCGTATGACTGCCGCGGTGACGGTCCGGGATCTGCGGAAGAGCTACCGTGCGGTGGAGGCGGTGAGGGGGATCAGTTTCGCCGTTTCGCGGGGCGAAGTCTTCGGCCTGCTCGGAGCGAACGGCGCCGGAAAGACCTCGACCTTGGAGTGTCTTCTCGGGCTGCGCCGGCCCGATGGGGGAGCGCTTGAACTTGCCGGCGTGGATCTGCGCCGTCACCCCGGCGAGGCCCGGCGGAAGATTGGGGCCGTGCTGCAGACGACGCTCCTGCCGGAGCGGATCACGGTGCGCGAAGCGGTGCGCCTGTTGGCGGCGCTTTACCCGGCCCCGGTGCCCGCCGCCGCATTGCTGGAGCGGTTCGGCCTGACGGCGTTGGCCGAGGCCCGGTTCGAGGGGCTTTCGGGAGGTGAGCGTCAGCGACTGGCGCTCGCGCTCGCCTTTGTGGGTCGTCCGGAGGTCCTCGTGCTGGACGAGCCCACGGCGGGATTGGATCCGGTGGTCCGAGCGAGTCTGCATGCAGAGATCCGGCGGGCGCGCGCGGAGGGCTGTGCGGTGGTGCTTTCGACGCATTACTTGGAAGAGGCCGAGGCGCTGTGTGATCGGATCGCGATCCTCGCGGGCGGGCGGATTCTGGCCGAAGGTGCGCCGCAGGCGCTGCTCGCGCGCGTCGAAGAGCGCCACCGAATCGAGCTGGAGGCAACGGGAGCGGTTCCGCCGTCGTGGCCGCAGGCGTTGCCGCATCTGGAGGACGTGCAGATCCGTGGATGTCAGCTCACCGCGTACACGCGCGATCCGGCGGCGACCGTGACGGCGCTGATGCCGCGACTCCAGGCGGCCGGCCTGGGGCTGGTCTCGCTCCAGGTCCGTCGGGTTTCCCTGGAGGAGGCCTTTCTGCGGCTCACGGCGGCTGAGACGTCCACTGCGGAGGAGCGCGCATGAAGGCGTGGTGGTTGCAGGTGGAAATCGCGCTGCGGCTTCACTTCCGGAACCGGATGGCGCTGCTGTACGGCTACCTTTTTCCGCTGATCTTCCTCGTCGCTTTTTGGGTGCTGTACCGGCACGAAAGCGTTCCGTTGCTGCGGCACATGGGTGAGCTCCTCACGGTGAGCGTGCTCGGCGGCGCGTGCTTCGGTCTCCCGACGACCTTGGTGGGGGAGCGGGAGCGCGGGGTATGGCGTCGCTACCGGCTCTCGCCGCTGCCTCTGTGGGCGGTGCTGTCAGCCGTGGTGGTCGCGCGTGGGGTGCTGCTGGTGTCGGCCGGCGCGTTGCAGTGGGGCGTGGCGGTGCTCGTGGGCATGACGGCCCCGGAACACCCTGGGGCGGTGGTGGTGGCCTTTGCGACCGTCTGCTTCGCGTTCATCGGGCTCGGACTCCTGATCGCGCAGTTGGCGAACAACGTGCCGGCGGTTCAGGCCCTCGGGCAATGCATCTTCCTGCCGATGCTCATCATCGGCGGCGTGGCGGTGAAGCTCGCCAGTTTGCCGGAGTGGGCGCAGCACGTGTCCGCGTTCTTTCCCGGCCGTTATGCCGTGGAGGCGATTCAAGGCGGCTTCACGGGCGAGGGCTTTGGCGAAATCGGCTTTCCGCTCCTCGCGCTCCTCGGCATGGGTCTGGCGGGAGGACTGGCGGCGGCGGGCCTGTTCCGCTGGGACACGCAGGAGCGGGTGGACTGGCGACGCCGGGCCCGCTGGCTGATTCCCGTGGCGCTGGGCTGGCTGGCGGTGGGCGCGTGGGCCGAGCGGGAAGGGCGGGCCCTCGTGCCGCCGACGGGGATCGTGGCCGAAGCGTCGACGGCGGGCGCGTCCGTTCCCGCAGTCGTTCCCGTTCCGGTGCTTCCGGAGCCGATCTGGGCGAAGATCACGGCGGCGGACACGGCTGCGCTCAACTACCAAGTCCCGCCTGATCGCGGGGTCGTCGCCCCGTTCGCGGGGGACGACGAAGAGCCCGACGAGTACACGGCGCAGGAGCTGGAGACCGTGCGGCGCAAGCTCTACACGTGGCGACCGGCCTTCGAGGGCGACGACATTCAGCGCGTGCGCAATCTGCTCTACGTGGCCGCCGTTCCCGATTCGGTGCAGTTGCCGATCGAGCGCCACCTGCCACCGATGGTGCTGCGCTACCTTTCCGACATGTATCCCCACGACAAGCTCGTGAAGATGCTGACCTACATCGCGATGCATCCCGAGGAGGGAGGGGTGATCGTCAATCTCGGCGACCTGGGTCTGGAGGCGGCAGTGGGCGATCCGTGGACGGTTCGGGAACGCGCCTATTTTTATGCGGTGAAGTTCACGGCCCGGCTCACGGGAAGGCCTGCGGGTTGATGCTGCATGAATTCGCCGGTCAATCCTCCTCCTCGCTCGTCCGTCGGGTTGGTTCGCCTGACGCTCCTGATCCTGTTCGTGGTCGCGTTGGTCTCCGTGCCCTTCGTCATTTTCGGCGAGTCGCTCGCGGAGCCGTTCCTCGCCTCGCAGGAGCAGCGCGGCGTCTGGCTCACGGTCGCCGCCGTCGTCCTGCTCGCGGCGGACTCGGTGGCCCCGGTCCCGGCCACGCTGGTCATCATGTCGCTCGCCGCAAAGACCGGTTTCGTTCTGGGCCTGGTGGGCGGTACGCTGGGCATGACCGCCGGCGTGGTGTTTGCGGGTTGGTTCGGGCGCTTTGCCGTCGGGCGAATCGCGCCGCGGTTCATGCCGGATGCCGAGTTGGAGAGGCTCCGGGGGGCCTTGCAGACGCGCCTCGGCTGGACACTGGCGTGCCTGCGCAGCGTCCCGGTCCTTGCGGAGACATCGGTGATCGTGGCCGCGGCGGCCGGTGTGCCCTTGCGCCGGATCGTGGCGCTCACGTTGCTTCCCAATGTGGCGGTGTCCACGATCTATGCGGCGGCCGCGAGCGAATCCTTCCTCACCGCCAGCTTGGCCTTCCTGGGCACGATTCTGGCGTCGGGCGTGCTCTGGCTGTGGGTCCGGGTCATGCGGCGTTGACGCGACGCGGATTCCACCGGGCACCGCGATTCAGCCCTCTGCGGGGCCGCTCGTGCTTGCGTCGCGAGTGCCGGCAGCAACTGCACGGCGATTACGTCCGTGTGGGGTGCTGCCCTCGCCGTTCGGGGACGTGAGCTAGGTGATTGACCCCAATTCCAACCGGATGACCGTTGAGCGAAACAGCGCGAAAGCGAAGGAACCTTTCGGGGCAATTGGTATCTCATAAGATAATTGTAGTGACGTGCTTTACCGGTCTTTTTGCCTTCATTTGTCGCGGAAATGGCCGTTACGGGTTGACGAATCGGTAGAACGACAAATCAATTAGTCCACCTAGGTTCCTAACCGGACACCTCCTACGGAACACTCCCATGCCCACTAACCTGACCAACCTGACTAAGCGGGAAATCGTCCTCGAAATCTACGAGAAGACAGGTTTTCCGCAGAAGGAGATCGTGCACACCGTGCAAATGACGTTGGACATCGTCATGCGGGCCCTCGCGGAGGGTCGGAATGTTGAATTGCGTAACTTCGGGGTGCTTGAGGTGCAGCGCCGGAAGGCGCGCATCGGCCGCAATCCCAACAAGCCGGAGACCGAGGTGGTCATTCCGGAGCGCGCGGTGGTAAAGTTCAAGTCGGGCAAGATTCTCAAGCAACTCCTGAAGAAGTTGGACGTCCAAGCGCTTCCCTGAGGCGGTTGTCCGCCCCCTCGTCGGTCTCTCACCCGGCTCCGGCCGGGTGTTTTTTTGTCCGGCTCCGGCGAGGCCGCTCTGGTTTTTGTGTCGCCGCCCGACCGCCGTCCCTGTCAACTCCCGAAGCGCATGGCCTCGTTTCAGACGCTTCCCGGTTTTCGCGAGTTTTACCCCGATGCGATGGCGCGTCGGAATCACATCTTCCGACTCTGGCGTCAGACCGCCAACGCGTTCGGGTTCGCCGAGTACGACGCTCCGGTGCTCGAGCCGTTGGAGTTGTACAAGACCAAGTCAGGCAACGAGATCGAGTCTCAGCTCTTCAGCTTTACCGACAAGGGGGGACGCGATGTGGCGCTGCGACCCGAGATGACCCCGACGGTGTGTCGTCTGGTGGGTGAAAAAGCCAGTGCGCTCAAGCGCCCGATCAAGTGGTTCAGCATCGCCGAGTTCTATCGCTACGAGCGCATGCAGAAGGGCCGTGGGCGCTGCTTCTTTCAGTTCAATGCCGACATCTTCGGCGAACCGGGGATTGAGGCGGAGACGGAGTTGATCGCGCTTCTGACGCAGTGCCTTTGCGGCTTTGGTCTGACGGCGGAGGACTTCTACGTCCGATTGAGCGACCGCAACCTGTGGTTCTACTTTCTCGAGGCGCTCGGTTTCGATGACGCCCGGAGTCGCAGCCTGCTGACGGCGGTGGACCGGTACGAGAAACTGGGTGACGAGGCGTTCAAGGAGGACGCGACGCAGTTTGGTCCGCTCGATGACGAACGTCGGTCGCGGATTCTGTCATTCTTGGCGATCCGTTCGCTGCCGGCGCTGGAGGCGGCGGTCGCGTCCGTGGCGTCGCCGCGGATTGCCGCGCGTCTCGAGGACTGGCGGCGCTTGCTGGGCAATCTGGATGCGATGGGGCTCTCTCGTTTCGTGGAGGTGGATCTGGGCGTCGTGCGCGGCCTGGCGTATTACACGGGCTTCGTCTTCGAGGCCTTCGACCGGAAGGGCGAGTTGCGGGCGCTTGCGGGTGGCGGTCGCTATGACGACCTCGTCGGCAAGCTGGGTTACGCGGAGATGCCGGCGGTCGGGTTCGCGATTGGGGACATGACCTTCGCGCTCCTGCTGGAGCAGCGCGGGCTGATGCCCGCGCTGGTGCAGGCACCCGATATCTTCGTGGTGATTGGCGGGCCGGCGGAGCGTCGTGCGGCGTTTGGCGACATTCACGCGCTGCGGGCGGCGGGCTACCGCGTCGAGTATCCCCTGCGCGAGACGGCGTTCGGCAAGCAGTTCAAGGCCGCGGCCGAGGCCGGTGCGCGTCTGGCGTTGATCTACGGCACGGAGGAACTTGCGAAGGGCGTGGTGAAGCTCCGCGATCTCGGGGAGCGTTCGGAGCGCGAGGTGCCAGCGGCTCAGGTGCTCGCCGAGGTGCGCGCGTTCTTCAGCGGCGAGTGACGCGGCGCGCGGCGGGACGCCGTCCGAGGTCCTCCGGACCAAATGCGGCGGGAAGGAGCGCCTCCAAGGACGTCTCGACGTCGGCTGAGCCTTTGCACGTCGAGCGAATCGTGGCGTGGGGTCCGAACTCGCGGATCACTTGGCGGCAGGCGCCGCAGGGCAGCGTCGGGGTCGGCGTCGGCGTGTAGACCGCCACGGCGACGATCTGCGCCTCGCCCTGCGAGATGGCGTGAAAGATGGCGGTGCGTTCCGCGCAGTTGCAGAGCCCGTAGGACGCGTTTTCGACGTTTGCCCCGGAGTACACCTTGCCGGAGGCGGCGAGGACGGCCGCGCCCACCGCGAAGCCGGAGTAGGGCGCATAGGCACGGCGCGAGGCGACGCGGGCGGCGGAGTCGAGCCGGGCGCGGGTGCGGGGGGGCATTGGGGAAACGTGGGGCATGATCGGAGACTGGCGGCGGAGTGGGGGTGGGGCGATGCATTTTCCGGGCGGGCCGCTGCCGGGTCGGCGCTCGCCTCCGACCGAGGAAATTAGGGATCGCAAGGCGGGGTTCGGTGTCGTTACTCGGATTCAGCCTCGTCCTCGCCCATGCCCCGCTTTCGACGTCTGCTTTGGATCCTTACCTCGTTCCTGCTGTGTCTCGGTGCGGAGGAGCGGGTCAGCGCCGCGCAGGTCCCGTCGGCCAAGCAGCCGTCGTTCTCGGCCCAGGAGATTGAGCGGGGATACCGGCAGGGTCGGGTGCTGGTGAAGCGGCGGGCTTCGGTGAGTCCCACCGGGCTCGACGACGAGGCGGCGTTCACGCGCGCGGAGGCCCGCGCCGGCGTGAAGAGTCGGCGGAGTTTTCGGCGTCTGACGCGCCAGCAGGTGCTTGAGGTCGACGCGGCCGCCTCGGTGCCCGAGGCCATCGCCCGCTTGCGCGAGAGCGGACTGTACGAGTTCGTCGAGCCCGACTACATCCGCGCCGCTCAGGCGGTGCCGAACGACGCCCGCTACGCCGAGCAGTGGTCGCTGAACAACTCCGGCCAATCCGGTGGCACGCCCGACGCCGACATCGATGCGCCGGAAGCATGGGACACCACGACCGACGCCTCCGCCGTCACGGTCGCCGTGATCGACTCGGGACTGCGGGTCACGCACGAGGACATCGTCGACAATCTGTGGGCGAATCGCGGCGAGATCGCGGGCAACGGGCGCGATGACGATGGCAATGGATACATCGATGACGTGAACGGCATCAACGCCATCCTGAACCGGTCCTCCGTGGCGGCGGGCAATCCGGCGGATGACAATGGTCACGGCTCCCATGTTGCGGGCATCATCGGAGCGGTCGGAAACAACGGCGTCGGGGTCGCCGGCGTGGCGTGGAAGGTGCGGATCATGGCGCTGAAGTTCCTTGGCTCCGACGGCCGCGGTTCGATCTCTGATGCTGCCGAGTGCATTGACTACGCGATCGCGCAGGGTGCGCAGGTGATCAACGCGAGCTATGGTGCGCTGAGCACCGGCGAGAGCCCCTCGCAGACCGAGGTCTCGGCCATTCAGCGAGCGCGGGATGCGGGCATCATCTTCGTCGCCGCCTCCGGCAACGACGGCCTTAACCTCGATGTGGCGCGCACGTTTCCGGCGACCTATCCCGTCGACAACATCGTCACGGTGGGCAACTCCACGCGCCTTGAGGATGCCTCGCCCACGTCCAACGTGGGTTCGGGAGCGGTGGACCTTTTTGCGCCCGGCACGGAGATCCTGTCGCTCGCCTCGACCTCCGACTCAGCGTACATCCAACGCAGCGGCACGTCGATGGCGGCGCCCCACGTCGCGGGTGCGGCGGCCCTGCTCCGAGCCCGCTTCCCCGGCGAGACGTACCGGCAGACGATCAACCGACTCCTCCGCTCGGTCGATCCGGTGCCGAAGTACGTGGGAAAAGTGGCGACGGGTGGGCGCCTCAACCTGCAGCGGGCGCTGGCGAGCACGGAGACCCGTCCGTTCAATGATCACTTCAGCGAGCGGGCGCGGCTGCAGGGGGAACTGATCCAGGCGCGCGCGGCCTCCCAAGGCGCGACGGTCGAGTCGGGGGAACCGGCCCACGCGGGCGGTGGCGGAGCGACGTTGTGGTGGACGTGGACGGCGAGCACGAGCGCGACGGTCAACATCGACACGCAGGGCAGCAGCTTCGACACGGTGTTGGCCGTGTACACGGGGACTTCGCTCGGCGGACTTTCCCTGATCGAGGCGAACGACAACCGGGCGAGCGGCCAGCAGACGAGCTCGGTGACGTTCGCCGCCACGGCGGGAACGACCTACCAGATTGCGGTGGGCGGGAGGGGCAACGCGGCCGGCTTGGTGCTGCTCAACCTCGGAGCGATTCCTGCGAACGACAACTTCGCCAGCGCGCTGGTCCTCACCCAGCAGAATCCCATCGTCACGGCGACCAACTCGAAGGCGTCCGCGCAGTCGGGTGAACCAGCGCACGCCGGGTTGGCGGCACGGCGGTCGCTCTGGTACCGCTGGACGGCCCCGTCGTCGGCACGCTATCACGCTACGGCGGGGAGCGCGCAGCTCAGTCCCGTGGTGGCGGTCTACACGGGTGATTCCCTCGGGGCGCTGACCGCCGTGGCCTCGGACGTGAGCCCGTTGCCCGATGCCGAGACCAAGAGCGCGATCGCGAGCTTCGATGCGGTGGCTGGTCGTACCTACTCCATCGCGGTCGATTCCGCCTCGGTGGGCTCGATCGAGCTGAACGGCGAGTACACCTTCACGATCTCCGATGCCGCGTGGATGGCCCGGACGGAGAACAGCGTCACGAGTTCCGGCGTCGTGGGGAACAACGGGAATCTCTACATCGGATCGAACGACAGCAGCTTTTACGCGATCGACACCGGATCCGGATTGGTGCGTTGGAAGTACACGATCTCGCCCACGGCGATCATCGACACGGGCGTCGCGGCGGTGGATCCGAGCGGCATCATCTACTTCGGTGCCTCCAACGGGTCGCTCTACGCCCTCGAGGACCGCGGCGACTCGGCTAACGTCAAGTGGTCCGTCCCGATCGGCGGACCGATTGCGAACGCGGCGGCGATCGGCAGCGATGGCACGCTCTACATCCGCGCCGATCGCGGCTCCACCACGGGCAATGCGCAGGCCCAGTTGGTCGCGGTGGCTCCGGCGACCGGAGCGGTGCAGTGGCGGTACGACCTCGGCACGGAGGCGAGCTACGCCCCGGCGTCGATCGGCAGCGACGGCACGATCTACGTCGCCGGCGGCGATTCGGCCCTGCATGCGGTCACGCCCGCCGGAGCGCGCCGGTGGCGGTTCGCCGCGGACAACCAGATCTACACCTCGCCGTCGCTCGATGCGGCGGGAAACGTCTACATCGCGTCGCTGAGCGGCACGGTCTATTCGCTGACTCCGCAGGGTGCGCAGCGGTGGCGGACCTCGGCCGGCGGATTCGTCACTTCGTCGCTTGCGCTGGCGAACGGCACGGCCTACTTCGCGAGCTACGACAAGCGTCTCTACGCCCTCGACATGGCGACGGGCCAGACCCGCTGGACCTATCTCATTGGCGAGGAAGTCCGCGCTTCGTCGCCGGCGGTCGCGGAGGATGGTTCGGTCTTCATCGGCGCCTACGATCGCCGGGTGCACCACGTGAACGCGGATGGCACGCTGCGCCGCACCTACGCGGCCTCGAACTGGTTTCGCTCCTCGCCGCTGCTGGCGGGTGGACGTCTCTACATCGGGAGCAATGACGGACGCGTTTATGCGTTTGACGTCGGTCTGCGCGCGGCTTCGGGCAGCGACGCCCCGTGGCCGCAGCATCGTCACAACGTCCGACGAACCGGACGCGCGGTGAATGGCTTGGATGAACCAGGCGGATTGGGCGACAACCATGGCACGGGCCGCCTGACCAATCTGTCGGTGCGCACGGTCGCCGCGAGCGGCGATCGCACCCTCATCACGGGCTTTGTCGTGGCCGGACCCGCCGGCGCCGCGGCCAAGCAACTGCTGGTGCGGGGCATCGGTCCCGGGCTGACCCAGTTCGGCGTGGCGGGCGTGCTGGCGGATCCTTCGCTGGTCCTGTCCGATGGCGCGGGTCTGACCCTGGCCCAGAACGACAACTGGAACGGCGCGGCGAATGTGGTGTCCGCCGGGGCCCAAGTGGGGGCCTTCGCACTCGCGGATGCCGCCAGTCGCGACGCTGCACTCGTGGCGACGCTGGGAACCGGCCAGTTCACGGCCCGGATCTCGGGTCCCGCCGGCGCCTCCGGCGTGGCACTCGCGGAGGTGTACGACACGACATCAGCTGCAGCCGCGGCCACCGGACTGCGGCTGATCAACTTGTCGGTCCGCGCCTCCGCCGGATCCGGAGCCGAGGTGCTCATCGCTGGATTCGTCATCGCGGACGGCCCGCGACGGGTGCTGATTCGTGCCGTCGGTCCTGGCCTGACCGCGTTCGGAGTCGGTGGTGTACTCGCTGATCCACAGGTGGATCTTTTCCGGGACCAGACCCGAATCGACGGCAACGGCGACTGGTCGGGCAATCCGCTGGTCACGCAAGCGGGCCAGCGCGTGGGGGCGTTCGCCCTCGCGCCCGGATCCAAGGATGCGGCGATGGTCGTGCTCCTTTCCCCGGGTGCTTATTCCGTGCAGGCCCGAGGTGCCGACGGCGCGGCCGGCGTCGCGTTGGTCGAGGTCTACGAGATCCGGTGACTCGGCGGCGCGGGTTTGCTGCGTCGACCGAGCCCGCCGCCGCTTCACCGGACTTCGCCGGTGAGCGGACGGCGGTGCCTAGGTCACGCGCACCCAGAGTGCGCCGGGACCACGGAACTGGGCGCGTTCCTGCCAGGTGTGCGGCTGCCCGGCGAGGCG
>CAZEJZ010000023.1:0-15047 GCA_964512415.1 uncultured Opitutaceae bacterium | reverse complement strand
AACGTGCGCCGCTGCTCCTGCGCGACGCGCTGACGGGCTGGCTGCCCGATGCGTTGCGGCCGTGGGTGGCGGCGCTGCTGTCGATTGCGACGATTCTCGGCGTCTTCGGGCTGCTCTTCGCCTACATGACGCTCGCCGAGCGCAAGATTCTCGGGCGCATCCAGAACCGTCCGGGCCCGAACCGCACCGGCCCCTTCGGGCTGCTGCAGCCGTTCGCCGACGCGATCAAGGCGCTCACCAAGGAGGACATCGTGCCCCGGGCGGCGGATCAGGTGCTGCACTTCCTCGCTCCCGTCGTCCTCGTGGCCCTCTCGTTGATCGGGCTGGCGGTGATCCCCTTCGGCCGGAACCTCGTCGCGGTCGAGCTGGAGGCCTCCGTTCTCTACTTCTTCGCCGCCGGCGCCGCGACCGAGCTTTCGATCTTCATGGCCGGCTGGGCGAGCCGGAACAAGTACTCGCTGCTCGCGGCGATGCGCGCCCTCGCCCAGCTCATCAGCTACGAGGTGCCGCTGCTCCTCTCCGTCGTCCCCGTGGTCGTGGTGGCGGGCTCGCTCTCGGCGACGGGGATCGTCGCCGCGCAGGGCGGATGGTCCGCCGGCCTCTGGCCTCACTGGCACGCGCTGACCCCCTGGGGCTTCTCGGCCTTCGTGGTCTTCATGGTCGCGGCGCTGGCCGAGTCGAACCGCTCCCCGTTCGACCTGCCGGAGGCGGAGAGCGAGCTGATCGCGGGACACCTCACCGAGTATTCAGGTTTTAAATACGCGCTGTTCTTCATGGCCGAGTACCTCGGCATGGCGGCCCTGAGTGCCATGGGGGTGACGCTTTTCCTCGGAGGCTGGCAGGCGCCGCTGGCGGTGCTGGAGTTCATCCCGAGCTACGCCTGGTTCGGGGTGAAGCTGCTGCTCCTGCTGCTCGGTTTCATGTGGATCCGCGCCACGTTGCCGCGCCTGCGAATCGACCAGCTGACCCGCCTGTCGTGGAAGTTCCTCGTTCCGCTGGCCCTGGTGAACCTGGTCAACGGCGGTCTCTGGGCCGTGACGGCGGACTGGGCGGGGGTGGCCGGGGTGGTGCGCTGGTTGGTCTCCGCGTCGCTGGTGGTGGTTCCCTTTGTGATTCTTGGACGTTCCCTTTCGGCGGGCTACGGGCCCCGGACCTACCGCTACGCCTCCCCATGACCCTGCTGCTTGCCGTCCTTGCGTTGGTTTGCCTCGTGCCCGCGGTCGCGGCGGTGCTCGTGCGCAACCTGATTCACAGCGCGCTGCTCTTCGTCCTCGCCTGGTTGGGCCTCGCGGCCTTTTACCTCGCCGTCGGGGCGGAGTTCGTCGCGTTCGCCCACGCCCTCGTCTATGTCGGCGGCGTCTCGATGGTGGTGCTGTTCGCGGTGCTGCTCACGCGGTCCGGCCGGGTCGATCCACTGCCGGCGGCATCCATGACGCGGGCGATTGGCGGCGTCGCGGCCGTGGCGCTCGTCGCGTCCATGCTGGGCTCCTCGATCTTCTGGACGCGCCTGCCTTCCGTGGAGCCGACCCCGCCTGTGCCGCTGCGGCGGCTCGGTGAGTTGCTGGCGGGACCCTACCTCGTGGCGCTCCTGCTGGTCGGGCTGATCCTGACCGTGGCGCTGATCGGTGGCCTGCTCCTCGCCGCGCCGCGCCGGCCTTCGGAGGGAGGTGACGCATGAGTCCGCTCCACCTGTGCCTCGCGCTGTCGGCGGCCCTCTTCTGCACGGGCCTCGTGGCGGTGCTGATCCGCGGCAACGCCATCCTCGTGCTGCTGGGCATTGAACTCATGCTCAATGCGGCGAACCTGAACTTCATCGCCTTCTGGCGCTTCGGTCCAGGCGGCGGCGAGGCGGGCCTCGTGTTCGTCCTCTTCTCGATCGCGGTCGCGGCGGCCGAGGCGGCCGTCGGCATGGCGCTGGTCATCGCCGTCCACCGTCACCTGCGCACCATCCGGGTCGCGGCGGCCAACCGACTGAAAGGCTGACGATGACGCTGCCCGCCTCTCAACTCTGGCTGATCCCGGCGCTGCCCTTGGTTGCGGCGGTGGTCGGCGCGGTGGTGCCCCGGACGGCTCGCCGGCTGCCGGTGGTCCTCGCGCTCGCGGCGATCCTCGGTTCATTCCTGCTTTCGTCGGCTGCGCTGTTCGGCGCCTTGGCCGCGCCGGCCGTCAAGCTCACGGCGAACTTCACCTGGTTTTTCGCCGGCTCCACCGCGGTGCGCCTCGGCTGGCTGCTCGATCCGCTCGGCGCGCTCATGAGCGTGCTCGTCTGCGCGGTCAGCGTGCTCGTCTTTGTCTTCAGCACCGCCTACCTGCGGGACGATGCGCGCATCGGCCGCTTCTTCACCTGCCTCAGCCTGTTCGTGGCCGCGATGCTCGGGCTCCTGGTGGCGAACAGCCTGCTCCTGCTCCTCCTCTGCTGGGAACTGGTGGGACTGGCGTCGTACCTGCTCATTGGCTTCTGGTTCGAGCGTCCCGCGGCCGCTGCGGCGGCGAAGAAGGCGTTCGTGACCACGCGCCTCGGCGATCTCGGGTTCCTGCTCGGCTTGCTCTGGCTCTTCCACGCGACCGGGAGTTCGCTCTTCTACGACGGTGGCGCCGGGATTCTCGAGGCGGGCGCGCTGGAGCGGCTCGCGTCCACGGCGCTCCCGGGGGGCTGGACGGCGGCGACGGGCATCGGGCTGCTGCTCTTTGCCGGTGCGGTGGGCAAGTCGGGCCAGTTTCCGCTCCACGTCTGGTTGCCGGACGCGATGGAGGGTCCGACCCCCGTTTCGGCATTGATCCACGCCGCAACGATGGTGGCCGCGGGCGTGTTCCTGGTCGCCCGGGTCTTCCCGCTGATGGCGGCCGATCACGGTCTTTCCTCCGTGCCGGTGCATGCGTTGACGGTGGTGGCGATCGTTGGATCGATCACGGCGCTGCTGGGCGCGGCGCTGGCGGTGGCGCAGACCGACATCAAGCGCGTGCTCGCGTACTCCACGGTATCCCAGCTCGGCTACATGATGCTCGCCGTGGGCGTCGGCGCGTGGGTGGCGGCGGTGTTTCACCTGATCACCCACGCCTGCTTCAAGGCGTTGCTCTTCCTCGGCTCCGGATCGGTCATTCATGCTGCGCATCACGAGCAGGATTCGCGGCGGCTCGGCGGACTCGCGGGCCGGATGCGCGTCACCTACGTCACCTTCCTCCTCGGCACGGGCGCGTTGGTTGGCCTGCCTCTGGTGTTCTCCGGATTCTGGAGCAAGGAGGCCGTGCTGCACGCGGCGGAGCTCTGGCCCGTGTCGCACGTGCCGTTCCTCGCCGGGCTCATGGGCGTGGTGCTGACGGCGTTCTACATGGCGCGACTGGTGTGCGAGACCTTCCTGGGGCGGGCGCGCGGTGAGGGGGCGGAGCATGCGCATGAGTCGCCGCGCGCGATGACGCTGCCCTTGGCGGTGCTGGCGGTGGCATCGGTGTCCGCGGGATGGATTGGCACCCCGGCCTGGCCGTGGCTGCAGTCCCGGCTGACCGGTGCGCCGGTGGCGGCGCAGGACTGGAGCGAGGGACTGGGCTTGATGGTGCTTTCGACGGTGCTCGTGGGCGTGGGAATCGCGGCGGGTTGGTGGATGTATGGCCGGCGACCCCGTGTGGACGCGCGGGCGCTGGATCCGTTGGCGCAACGCTGGCCCCGGGTGTTCGCCGCGCTGGCGGCGCGACTCTGGTTTGATGAGGCGTATGCGGCGACCTTCGGGCGACTCCTGCGCGGCGCGGCGTCGCTGGCCGCGTGGCTGGAGCGCTGGGTGTGGGGCGGCTTGGTCGGCCTGACCGGGCGCGTGGCGGAGACGACGGGCGAGGTGAACCGGGCGATCGATGAGGACGGACTCAACACCGGCTTCGATCGCGCGAGCGATGGCTTGCGCCACAGCGCACAGCGGTATTCGCGGGGGCAGACCGGCGACGTGCAGGGCTACCTCCGCGCGGTGGTGGTGGGACTCGCGGTGCTGGCCCTGCTGCTGATTTGGGGAGGTGTCCGATGAATGCGTCCCTGCTGCTGACGGGACTGGTAGCGGTGCCCTGGCTGGGCGCGCTGCTCCTCGGGATCGGAGGATCGCTGCCGGAGCGCGCCGCGCGGGCCCTGGCCGTGCTGGCCAGCGCCTCCACCTTGGTCTTCGGTGTGCTCCTGCTGGCGCGATTTGATCCGGCACTGCCGGGGCTCTTTATCGAACAGCGCGTGCCGTGGATCCGCAGCCTTGGGATCGACTATCATCTCGGCTTGGACGGCATGGGGCTGCTCTTCGTGCTGCTCACGGGCATCCTCGGGCCGCTGGCGTTGGTCACGACCCTGCGGCGGGCGACCCGCGTGCGGGCGGCGGGGGCGTGGTTTCTGCTCCTGCAGGGAAGTGCGTTGGGCGTGTTCGTGGCGCTGGATTTCTTCCCTTGGTTCATCTGCTGGGAGCTCAGCCTCGTGCCGGCGTTCTTCCTGATTCGCGGCTGGGGGGGCGCCCATGCGGGAGCGGCGGCGTACCGCTTCGTGGTCTTCACGCTCGCGGGCAGCGCGGGCCTGCTGCTCGCCTTTGCGGCGCTGTACGCGGCGACCGGGACGATGAACTTCACCGATCTCGCGCGCCTGCGGGCGGCGGGAGAGCTGGCGGGGAAGCTGGGGGCGCTCGGCGGGTGGGCGCCGGCGCTGGCGTTCCTCGGGGTGCTGGTCGGGCTCGGGGTGAAGGCGCCGCTCTTTCCATTCCACTCGTGGATGCCCGCGACGTACGCGGAGGCGCCCGCCGGGGTGTCGATGTTCCTCACCGGCGTGATGTCGAAGATGGGCGTGTACGGATTCTTCCGCCTGCTGTGGCCGATCTTCCCCGAGGAACTGCGGGCGCACGCGGGACCCTTGCTGGTGATGGCCCTCGGCGGTGTCGTGCTCGGTGCCTTGGCGGCGCTGCGGTCGGGGGACCTGCGCCGCATGCTGGCCTATTCCTCGCTGAACCACGTGAGCTACTGCCTGCTCGCGCTCTTCGCGGTGGCGGGCGCCGGGCCGGCGGAGGGCGTCGCGGTCGAGGCCGCGCTCGCCGGCGCGCTCCTGCAGGCCTTCAATCACGGCGTGTCGGCATCGGCGTTGTTCTTCGTTGCCGGGGTGCTGGAGCAGCGGTCGGGCGGAGACTCGGACTTCGCCCGCTTCGGCGGAGTCCGGAATGCGGCGCCGCGCTTCGCGCTCCTCGCGGGCGTCGCGCTCTTCTCGTCGCTCGGGCTGCCCGGGCTGAATGGCTTCGTCGGGGAATTCCTCATCTTCCGCGGCGTGTTCGCGCTGCAGCCGGTGGTGGCGGCGGTGGCGACGGTCGCGTTGCTGGTCACGGCGATCTTCCTGCTCAGCTTCTGGCAGCGCGTCTTTCATGGACCCCGGTCTGGAGCGGTGACGGGGGAGTTCGCCGACCTCGATGCGGCGGAGTGGCGAGTGCTGGGTCCGCTGGTCTTCCTGATGATCCTCCTCGGCGTCGCGCCGCAGTTGCTGGCGGGGCTGATCAATCCCCTGGCCGCCTCGTGGGCTGCCTCCTTCACGCTGCCATGAGCCTGCTTCCTTGGATTCCCGTGGTGACCCTCGTCGGCGCCCTGCTCGCCCTCGTGGCCGGGGCGCGCTCTGCAGCGGCGGCGCGCGCGGTGGCGTTGCTCACGGCGCTGTTCGGCGCGGTGGCGGCGGGCGTGGCGGCGGCCCGCTTCGCGCCCTCGAATGAGCTCGTCACGCTGGTGGATCTACCGTGGATCACGCAGCTCGGGATCCGTTACCACCTCGCGGTGGACGGCATCAGCTTGAGTCTGGTCGTGCTGACCGCGCTCGCTGCCACGTCGGGGGTGCTCTTCTCGTGGACGGTGTCGGAGCGGGTGGGCGAGTTCTTCGCGCTTTACCTCACGCTGGTGGCCGGCGTGTACGGGGTGTTCCTGAGTGCGGATGCCTTTTTGTTCTTCGTCTTCTACGAGATCGCGATCGTGCCCAAGTACTTCCTTGTCGCGGGCTGGGGGTCGACCCGGCGCGAGTATGGGGCGATG
Organism: uncultured Opitutaceae bacterium; assembly: GCA_964512415.1. Lineage (GTDB taxonomy): Bacteria > Verrucomicrobiota > Verrucomicrobiia > Opitutales > Opitutaceae > UBA6669. Next base: position 9,032 of record CAZEJZ010000023.1, on the reverse strand, counting down.
AAGCTGGTGCTTTACTCGTTCGCCGGGAGCGCGCTGGTCCTGGCGGGGCTGGTGTGGACCTACGGCGCCGGCGGGGCGGAGGGGTTTTCGTTCGGTGCGCTGACCGAGGCCGCGTCGCGGATGTCGTACGGGGAGAACGTGGCGGCGTTCGGTCTGGTCTTCTTCGGGTTCGCCACGCTGGCCGGCCTATTCCCGCTGCACACGTGGGCTCCGACCGGTCACGTCGCCGCGCCCACCGCGGCCTCGATGCTCCTCGCGGGCGTGGTGATGAAGCTCGGCGCGTACGGCTGCCTGCGCATCGCGTTGCCGTTCTATCCGGTCGGTTTCGCGGCCTGGCAGATGGTGATCGGCTGGCTGGCGGTGGCGGGCATCGTCTACGCGGGGTTGGTCGCGCTGGTGCAGCGCGACTTCAAGTTCGTCATCGGCTATTCGAGCGTCAGCCATATGGGCTTCGTCATGCTCGGCTTGGCGACGGGCGAGGTTGAGGCCCTGGCCGGTGCGACGCTGCAGATGTTCTCGCACGGCGTGATCGCCGGCCTGCTCTTCGGCGTCGTCGGGCGCATGGTCTACGAGCGCGAGCACACCCGCGATTTGGTTGAATTGGAAGCGCGGCCCATGCACCGCCGCCTACCCGGGGCGGCGGCCGTCTTCGTGCTGGCCGGGCTTGCGTCGATGGGCTTGCCGGGCTTCAGCGGCTTCCCAGCGGAGCTCAAGATCCTCGTCGGAGCCTGGGACTTTCATCCGATCTGGGCGGTGGCGGCGGCGGTCGGCGTGATCGTGGCGGGCGCCTTCACGCTGCGCGTCATGCAACGTGCGTTCTTCGGGCAGTTCAGCGCGGCGACTGGATCGGCGGCGGGCTCCGGGCCTGGTGAGGGAGGGGAGCGCCTCAGCCTCCCAGAGAAGCTCGGGGCGGGGCTGCTGCTGGCGGCGACGATCCTGATCGGGCTCAAGCCGGACCTGCTGCTCGACTGGATCATGCCGGCGCTGCAGTCCCCGGCGTTTCACTTCGCGGCCACGCACGTCGTCCCATGAGCATCGATTACGCACTCCTGTTCCGTGTGCTGCTGCCGGAGGCCCTGTTGACGGCCACGGCGCTGCTGGTGATCGGGGTGGACCTGGTCTGGGGGAATGGCCGTTCGCGGGGGAGTCGCCTGCAGATGGCGGTCGGCGCGGGCCTGCTCGGCGTGGCGGTGGCCGCGCTCGTCATCTGGCAGGACGGGGCGCAGGGCAGCGTGTGGGCGGGCAACCTCCGGGTGGACCTTCTCGCGGTGGCGGTGCGGCTCGGGGTGCTGGGACTGACGGGCCTGAGCCTGCTGGGTCTGACCGGCTCGCGGGTGAGCGACCAGCCGGCCGAGTACGTGGCGCTGGCGTTGCTGGCGACGGTGGGATTCCTGCAGATGGCCGTGGCACAGAACCTCCTGTTGGCATTCCTTGCCTTGGAGCTGGCGAGCCTCTCGCTCTACGTCCTGGCGGGATATGATCGCAGCCGTCCGGAGTCCGCCGAGGCGGCCCTGAAGTACTTCCTGCAGGGCGGAGTCTCGGCGGCGCTGCTGCTCTTTGGTTTCAGCCTGATTTACGGCATGACCGGGCGGATCGACCTGACCGGCATCTCGATGGCGCTGGCCGCCCACGCCGATGGATCGCTGAGTGCGGTCGCGGTCGGCATGGTCCTCGCGGCGTTCGGTTTCAAGGCGGCGGTTGCGCCCTTCCATCCCTGGGCCCCCGACGTCTACCAAGGCGCGCCGCCGATGTCGGCCGCGCTGATCGCCTCGGCGGCCAAGCTGGCGGGGCTGGCGTTTTTCTGGCGGATCTTCTGGTCGGGTCTCGGGCCCCTGGCGGCGACGGCGCCGCTGACGGGCGGGGCCGGGGGCGGCTGGGTGCCGGTGCTGGCCGCGATGTGTGCGGTCTCCCTGCTTCTCGGCAACCTCGTGGCGCTGGCGCAGGGCAGCATGCGGCGCCTGCTCGCGTATTCGGCGATCGGACACGCTGGGGCGCTGGGCCTCGGCTTGCTGTCGGCGGGCGAGGTCGGGCCCGGACCCCTGTTCTACTACGCGGCGACGTACGGCCTCGCCACGGTCGGGGCGTTTGCGTGTCTCGCGTTGCTGGACCGGGCGGGCGACGGGGACCGGATCGAGGACCTCGCGGGGCTGCGTCGCCGGTCGCCGTTGCTGGCCGCCTGCCTGGCCGTGTTCGTGCTCTCGCTCGCCGGCATTCCTCCGCTCGCCGGCTTCTTCGGGAAGTTCGTGGTCTTCGCGGCCGCCTTTCGCATCGATGGGCTCGGGCATCCGGCCGGGTGGGTGGCCCTGCTGGCCATCGCGATGAGTGCCGTCGCGCTTTACTACTACCTCATTCTGCTGAAGCAGGCCTGGATCGCGGACGATGCGCGCGAGCGCGGCCCCATCGAGGTGCCGCCAGCCGCCGCGCTCGGCGTGATGCTCGCGGCCGGCCTGCTGGTCGTCCTCGGCGCGTTCCCGTCGCTGCTGCTGGGCCGCTTCTGATGCGGGCGTCCCGGCACCAGCGGCTCAGCGCCGCGGGTCCGGGCCGTCATGGGGGCCCTTGCCTTCCATGCGTGCCTTGATCAGGAGAAGGCCCGTCAGGATAAGGCCGGCGAGGAGAACCACCAAGACGATGATTTTCATGGGGAAACGGGTGCGCGGTGGTCAGCGCGCGATGCGGGCGGCCTCGGTCTCCATGCGCGTGACGAGTTCATCGAGTTGATCGACGACCGCCTGCACAGTGGCCCGCTGGGTGAGATCCACCCCGGCCTTGCGGAGCTGGTTCATCGGATGGTCGTTGCCGCCGCTGCGCAGCAGCGTGAGGTAGCGTTCCTTGGCGGCGGCGCGGGACTCAGCCGGGCCGGTCGTCATCTCACGGAAGAGCTGGGCGGAGGACGCGAAGCATGTCGCGTACTGGTAGACGTAATAGGGCGTGTTGTAGAAGTGCGGGATGCGCGTCCAGGTGTACCGGTACAGCGGATCGATTTTCACGGCGTCGCCGTAGTAATCCTCGAGGAGCTTGAGGTAGATCGAGCTCAGGACTTCGGATGTGATCGGCTCCCCGCGCTCGACGCGGCGATGGGCCTGCAACTCGAAGTCCGCGAAGAGCACCTGGGTGAAGAACGTGTCGCGGATCGCGTCGACGGCGTGCTGCAGCAGCAGGAAGCGCTCCTTCGGGTCATCGGTCGCGGCCAGCAGGCGCTCGAGCAGGAAGCGCTCGTTGGTGGTGGAGGCCACCTCGGCGACGAAGATCGTGTACGACGAGTTGACGAAGGGTTGGCTCTCGTAGGAAAGAACGGTGTGCAGCGCGTGGCCGGCCTCGTGCGCGAACGTGAAGACGGCGTCGAGGGTGTCGTTGTAGTTGAGGAGCAGATACGGACCGACCCCGTAGACGCCGGCTTGGTAGGCGCCGCTGCGCTTGCCGGGGCTCTCGTACACGTCGATGCGGCCGCCGGAGATGAATTCGCGGAAGCGGCTGACGTAGTCGGGCCCGAGCGGCTCCACGGAGCTCGCGACGAGTTCGCGGACGGATTCGTACGGATAGGTCTTTTCGGTCTTGAAGACGGGAATCGCGCCGTCGTAGAGGTGATAGGTCTCCAGGCCGAGCAGTCGCTGGCGCAGTCGGAGGTAGCGGCGGAGCGGGCCGGTGCCGTTGCGGGCCGTGTCGATCAGCGTTTCGACCACGGCGGGCGGGATCGCGTTGCCGTCGAGGGCGGCGTCGAGGGTGCTGGGGTAATTGCGGGCTTGGGCGCTGAACCAACTGCGCTGCAGGATGCTATTGTAGATCGCCGCGTAGGTGTTGCTGGTGGCGGCGTAGGTCCCGAGGTGGGCCTCGAACGCCTTGGCGCGGTCGGGTTGGTGGTAGTTGGTCGACAGGATTTGCTGGTAGGGTCCGGGGGAGAGGGTGACCTCCTTGCCGTCCGACAGCGTGACTTTCGGGAACTTGATGTCCGAGGTGCTGAGTTCCTGGAAGATGGCCGTCGGGGATTGGTTGAACCGCGAGCCGAGGGACAGGAGTCGTTCGCCCTTTTCGTCGAGCACGTGCGCCTGCTGTCGATAGTTGTCGAGGAGGCTGAACGCGTACGGGGCCAGTCCAGGGGTTTCGGCGATCCAGCGTTCGACGGTGGCTTGAGGGATGGCGAGCAGTTCCGGGGTGAACCACGCCGTGGCGACGCCGAACTTGGCGAACAGTGCGCTGACGCGCTGGAAGCGTCCGGAGATGTCCTGGTTACGCATGTCGACATCCCGTTGCAACTGCGGGTAGCGGTAGAGCTTGTAAGCCAGCTTCCCGATCTCGTCGGACGCGAGGGACGCCTCGAGCAGTGCCTGCGGACCCGACGCGAGCGTGCCCTTGCGGGCGGCGTAGGCTTCCATCTTTGCCTCGGTGTCCTTCATCGCCTTCTCCCAGGCCTCCCAGTTGGGATAGATGGCGGTGAAGTCCCACTTGTACTCCGCCGGAATCTCCTCACGCGGGCGGGGGCCGGAGGACGGGGAGGCGAGGGCGGCGGTGGCGAGCGTGGCGGCAGTCATGAGCGGTAGGATCGTCGACAGAGAACGCATGTCCCCAACTGAGACGGGATTCCGGAGCGAGTCGAGCCCCCGCCACGGGTGGCGGGAGGCCGTCCGGTGGGGAAGCTCCGCTGCGCCGGGCAAAAAAGGCTCGTAGTGGTGGGGATTATACCCCATTTTTCCGCATGTTTTCGCGGTGCAGTGTGCAACTCGGGTGTTCCGCAGACGGTGCCTTCGGGGTCCGCCAGACGGTCGCTGTGAGGTTGATCTCCTTCGCGGAAGGACGGTTCGACAATCGCTCGTCCGTGCGTTCCGTTGGCAGGTCGACCTGTTCCCCCGACTGAATCGGCCGATGAGTACCTAGGCATTTTTACGAATGAATTCCACCCCTGACACGTTTCCCGCCGTTCGCCCCCGTTTGGAGGGGGTGTTGACGGCGCTGGGCGTGTTTGGACTCGGAGCGCTGGCCGTGGGTGCGGTCCTGTGGGTGGCGGAGCGGAGGGAGTTGGCGTCGGTGGCGGGTGAGTTGCGGGCGTTGGCTGCGACGCTGGCGGTTCAGGTTGATGCGACTGCGCACGAGGGCTTGCGCTCGGCGGCGCAGGTCGGATCACCGGCGCACCTCAGCACCTTGGCTCCCTTGGTGGCTTTCCATCGGGCACAACCCGGCTTGTACCACGTTTACACGGTGGTGAAGGGAGAGGAGGGTCGGCTGCACACCGTCCTCGGCACGGATTACCTCATTCCCAATCCGCGGGACACGCGCCCGTCGGATCCGATCATGGCTGCGTTCCGCGGAACGAATCCGGAGTTGGAGAATATCTGGCTGGGCACTGGCGCGCAGGCGAATGTCGCGCCCGTTTCGGATGAACGGGGAAACTTCATGAGTGGCTTCGCTCCCGTGCGGTCGAAAGACGGGCGCTTGGTCGGAGCGGTGGGGATTGATCTCGCGGGAGAGGATGTGCGCGCGCGGCTGGCTCCGGTCCGCTGGGCGGCGGCAGGATCGCTCCTCGTGCTTGGCGGTCTGGCCGGAGTGGCTGGCTTCTTGGTCGCGCGTCGCCGGCGCCGCGAATGGCGGATGCGCCGTCGCGAGTCGCTGCGCGCCGAGGCGGCCTATCGCGCGCGGGACCGGGCCGAGGTGGCGAATCAGGCGAAGAGCGCCTTCCTCGCCACCATGAGTCACGAGATCCGCACGCCGATGAACGGCGTGATCGGCATGGCCGGTCTCCTGCGTGACACCGCCCTGACTCCGCAGCAACGGGAGTACGTCCGCACGATCGAGACCAGCGGCGACGCCCTGCTCAAGATCATCAATGACATCCTCGACTATTCGAAAATCGAGGCCGGCCGGCTCGAACTGGAGCTGCAGCCAGTGGACCTGCGGCGCCTGCTCGACGAGGCGCTGGACCTGATCTCCATCCCGGCCGCGGACAAGCGGTTGGAGCTCATCTGCGACTTCCCGTCGAACGTGCCGTCATGGATCCTCACCGACGGTGGTCGACTCCGTCAGATCGTCACGAACCTGCTCAGCAACGCCGTGAAGTTCACCGCGCGGGGCGAGATCGAGGTCTCGGTTGCCGTGATCGGCAACGCGCCCGCCCCGGTGCTCCAGTTCTCGGTCCGGGACACCGGCATCGGCATCCCGGCGGACCGGATGGATCGGCTCTTCAAGTCGTTTTCCCAGGCCGACAGCTCCACCCAGCGGCAATTCGGCGGCACCGGCCTCGGGTTGGCCATCAGCCGCCGTCTCGCCGAACTGATGGGCGGGCGGATGTGGGTCGAGAGCGTGGACGGCAAGGGTTCGACCTTCTTCTTCACCCTCACCGCCGAGGCATGCTCCGCCCGCGGGGAGGATCCGACGCTGCGTTTGCGGGCGCTGCTGCGCGGACTCCGCGTGCTCGTCATTGAGGACAACGCCGCCGCGCGGCGCAGTCTCGCGGCGAACCTGCGGCACTTGGGGCTGAGTTCCACCGAGGTGGAGTCCGCAGGCGACGCGCTCGCCCGGCTCGACGGGCAGGGCGACTTCGATCTGGTGATCATCGATGACACGCTCGCCGGGTCGCAGGGGGATTCCCTCGCGGTGCGCATCCGCTCGCGCGGCGGGTACGGCACCGTGCCGATGATCCTGCTCACGTCCCTCGCTCACCGCGACGGATCCCAGGTCTACGCGGCGCGGCTGCTCAAGCCAGTGAAGTTCTCCGCGCTGGTGGCGACGCTGCTCGACGTGCTTGGCAACGCCGATGCCTCCGATGCGCCGCGGGCCACGGCCCGTCGCCCGGGACAAAGCCTCGCCGAGCGCTGCCCGCTGCGGATTCTGGTCGCCGACGATAATCACGTGAACATCAAGGTCGCGCAGATGACGCTCCGCCGCTTGGGCTACGAATGCGACCTTGCGACCACCGGTCTCGAGGTCATCGAAGCCCTCGCGCGTCATGGTTACGATGTGATCTTCATGGACGTTCAGATGCCGGAGCTCGACGGCCTCGAAGCATCGCGCCGCATCCGCGCCGGACGTGAGGCAATCCGTCCGTGGATCGTCGCGCTGACCGCGAACGCCATGCACCAGGATCGCCATGAGGCGATGCTGGCGGGAATGAACGATTTCATTTCGAAGCCGTTCGAGGCGGGAGCGATCGAGAAGAGTCTTCGCCTCGCGTACCGGAACCTCTACCCGGCGGGCATGGAATCGCTCGAAACCGAGTCGGGTCGGGTTGCCTGAGCCCGGGCGTCGTCACTTGCGGGTTGCGCCGGGGGTGCGCTTGGGTGAGCTAGGTGAGTGTTCTTCACCTGTCAGGCGGGATTTCAGGATTTGCTGGCCGGCGAGCTGGCGGCGCGCGGCTTTGCCGTGGGTGAACGGGGAGGCGACTGGGTGATGGCGACCCCGGCGGATGCCGTCGGCGGGGCCGGCGGGGAGCTGGATCTGGCGTTTCCGCATGGGTGGATTCCGGTCCCGCGCGAGTTCGCGGGCGAGTCCGTGAACGCGCTGGCGCACGGGTTGGCGGATGCGTTTCTGGAGCAGTTGCGCGGCGAGCGGGTGGAGGGTCCGTGGCCGTGCGTCTTTTCGTTCCCGGCGGAGGTGGTCGGGCTGGGGCGTCGCGTCTCCGCAGTCGAGAAGGCGTTCGAGGAGCGGGTCCGGGCGCGCCTGTCCCGGGTCGCGCGCCTCGCGCAACCGGAGTTGCCGCGCTCGTTGGGCCGGCAGCGTGGCTGGCGGGTGCATTTCGTGGATTTCCGGCGGGCGTTCGCGGCGCGCGAGTTCTGGACCAACGGCGCGCACCGGATGGCGGACGACGAACGGGCGCCGTCGCGGAGCTACCTGAAGGTCGAGGAGGCCTACCTGCTGGCCGGTCGAGAACCGTTGGCCGGCGAGACGGTGGTGGATCTGGGGGCGGCTCCCGGCGGCTGGAGCTACAGCGCCGCCAAGCGCGGCGCCCGCGTGCTCGCGCTCGACAACGGGCCGCTGAAGGGCGGCGCCCTCGGCCATCCGCAGATCGAGCACCGGCGCGAGGATGCCTTTGGCTTCCGTCCGGCTGAGGGCGAGGTCTTCGACTGGCTGTTCTGCGACTTGGTCGAGGACCCACATCATGTGCTCGAAAACCTGGTTGGCCCATGGCTCGTGAATCGTTGGTGCCGCCGGTTCGTCGTGAACCTGAAGTTCGGGCGCGTCGACCCGGTCGCCTTTCTGCAGGAATTGCGGTCGCCCGAGGGCTTGCTGGCCAAGCGGGCCCCGGGGGCGCGGATCCGGCACTTGTTCCATGACCGCGAGGAGTTCACCGTCGTGGGGGAGGTTGCACCGTGAAGAATGACGAAGTCATCATCTGCGGCCTCGCCGCGGTCCGCGCGCGCTTCGCGCGCGATCCCGGGTCGATTCGCCGCCTGTTCTTCGACGAGCCGACGGCCCGCCGGATCGGCGTCATGTGTCGCACCCTCGCGGCGGGCCGCAAGGTGTATCGCTGCGTGCCACCCGACGAGCTCGTGGCGATCTCCGGCACCGTGCATCATGGTGGCATCGTTGCGGTCGTGCCCGCCCCGCTGATGCGCGCCCCGCTGGCGAGCGACCTCCAGCGGTGGGCCGAGGCGCGTGAGCCCGTGCTCGTGCTCGACCGCATCGGCAACGCGCACAACCTCGGCGCGATCGCGCGCAGCGCCGCCTTCTTCGGCCTTGAGCAGGTTGTTCTGCCGTTCTCGCCAGAGGCCGCGCTGCCCGGGGAGGCGGCCTTCCGTGTGGCGGAGGGCGGCATGGAAGGAGTCACGTTCTGGCGCGTTCCGCGGATCCCCGAGTTCCTGCACGCGCTGCGCTCCGCCGGCTACGAGGTGATCGGTGCCGCCGCCCACGGCGGACGCCCCGATGCCGCGCGTGCGCGGCCCGCTCCGGTGGCGATCGTCCTCGGCAACGAGGAACAGGGACTCGCCCCCGAGGTCGCCTCCGCGTGCACCCGTCTCGTGACGATCCCAGGCAGCGGACGCGTCGAGTCACTCAATGTCTCCGTCGCCGCCGCCCTTATGATCTGGGAGTATTTGCGCGCCAACAAG